>CAYXZE010000003.1:0-33412 GCA_964469395.1 uncultured Luteolibacter sp. | reverse complement strand
TACCTCAACCAACCTAATAAGGAGACATAACCAATGAGTAAAACACCCTGCAACTGCCACTCTTATAACTGGGATATTGGTGAAGACAAAGAAGAAATACTACAGCTCCCAAAATGGTGCGGCGTTGATAAAAAAGTATCAATAGATAAGTGTATTGCTCCAGTTATAAAACACTTATGGGAACATCATGTTTATACAATCAATAGTTGCTGCGGGCATAATAGAACATTCCCAACTATTATTCTTGGTGAGAATGAAGAAAACTACTATCAAATTAGACAGCTAATAAAAGAAGTTGATGATAGATATTTTGAGCTATCGCAATGGAGGAGGGTAATTGTATGACCAGTGATAAAGAGTTAATGAATAAAATCAATGAATGGTCTTCTGCTTACGGTGTGATTTCTATGTCGGGTTCTTCAGCAGCATTCCAAAGTCTAGTAGCCATCATCCACCAACGTGAAGAGAGGTTGGTGAGAGAGGCTAGGTTGGAAGAGCTTGAGCCGTTTACAGACAAGCGCATCACAAGGGTAGAAACTCTTTTTCGATATGCCGAACACCGCATAGCCCAGCTAACTAATAAAGAGGAGGAGAAAGAATAATGGTAGCTAAAGAAATATGCGAACACTGCGGCCAAACAATCCAACAGGCCCACAAAGAAAGCATGGATAAAACAAGACTGCTTATGCTAAAAGCTGCCGCAGACCATGTAATACAAACAGGCAAAAATGATTTTAGAAAAAGAGATCTAGGTTTAGAAGAGCTTGGACAAAGCGCCTATGGAAACTTTGGAAGAATACGCTATCACGGCCTAATAACGCCCATAGTGGACAAAAACACAGGAAAACGTATAAAAGGTCGTTGGCTTATAACTCGCAACGGCTGGGGCTTCCTGAGAGGCGATAGAACTATACCTAAATATGTATTAGTAAAAAACAATTCTATCCAATCTTATAGCACCGAACAAATATCAGTAAAAGACGTGTATTATGGGTCAGAGACTATTCAAACAACATTTGAATATTTTGATGATGACGGAAATCCGGTCGGCGTACGCCCAGTATTTCCTGCAACTAAAAGTGCGCAGATGAGGCTAGTATGAATACACCAAAAATAGAGCTCTGTAAAGAACTGTATAAATTGAGTGGTTGGGAGAGTGATATTGTTTTTTGCCAATCAGGAAGCTATAGAGAAAAATACGGTGAAAAATCAGAGAAGGGCTGGTTTATTTATTCTCAAGGAGATGCAATACTCCACCATAAATATAAATACCCTTATTTTTTTGCATACGACAAGGCATTGACAGTTGAAGACGCTGCAATTCGTTTAGCTATAAAATTATTTAAAAAAGGTATATTAACCAAGGAGTCAGAAGATGCATGACCACCCCCCAATAAGCCTATATGAAACGATGTTTACAGCAGAAGCAATGAGAAGCGTTCCAGGATCACCAATATGGTGCTATGACGGTCAGTTTATTTGGTTTCCAAAGAACTCACAACTAAGAAGCACTTATATCTTGAGTCTAGGTTTAGTGTAATGGGATTAAACCAAAAACACTCACCCTATATAGAAATTATCCAAACTGGAGTTTCTAAGACAGGTAGAACAAAAATATTTCAGGTTAATAACACTAGAAATAAAGACGACACGCCAGGCATTATATACTGGCATGGAGCTTGGCGAAGCTATATTTATGAGTGTGAGGCTAGTTTTTATGATGCTAAGTGCCTAAGACAAATATCTGATTTTATTATTGAAGCTAATGCTGAGCAGAAAGAATTACCTAAAGACCAAAAGTGGGCATGGTAACTGCTGGTGCTTGCAGGCGTAAAACGTATTGAGCAAGTAATGTCAAATAACGCAGCCAGCAGCTATATGTGAGGTATAGTTTAAAGCACGAAAACCCATCATATAGGTGGGCTTTTGTGCTATCATGGTTAAGGTAGTAGTTGTTAAGCCAGTAATAATAGAGATGTTTTTTGGATCTCCGAGCATCTCTATTTTGCTTTAAATGTCAATTACTTGCTTATTCCAGTCTACTATTCCAGTAGCTATTTTGTGGGCAACTCTAGGCTCTGGTGAATTGCCATGTCCTATAAGGCTGCCTAAATCATCATCATGATTAACTAGGCTCGGCATAGTGTAGTAAACTGGCAACATATTTCTTTGATAAAAATACCCAATTCTCAAATCATAATCCTCTTCTCTTCCCTCAACAAACTCCAACAAAGGTTCTATATGATCAGTAGGTATTAATATGCCAACACCCCAAAACAATATGTAGTGCTTAAGCCATGTAGCGTAATACGCCTTATCAACTGCTTTTTTTACTCTTTTTCCTAAAGGCCTTGCAGTACCTGTGTATAAAGATATAAGCGACTTTGACGGTACGTTATTTATAGCACCGACTAAATTAGTATAAAATTCAGGTGTTAATATAGCGTCATCCTGAATAACTACATGCCAACTACCACTCCCAATACCAGCCCTTAATGATCTTTCACCAGTATGCCATTCGTCATTTGCTGTATCTAAAGTTATAGATATTTCAGAAAAAGGATATTCTTGAAGCTCATATAATAGCTTCTCAGCCTGCTTTATACGTTTAGGATGTGCCATTATGGTTATGGATATTTTCATTGCTCTACAGCCTTTTTAAGAAGCTCATAATCACTTGGATAATCAACATCGTTCGTTTCATCATCAATAATAATATAGTTTTCTAAAAAGTTTTTATGATCGTTCATCTCATGTATTGGAACGCCGGCCATTAAACGGGTAAGCTCCCATCCACCAATTCGATCAATAACATCAGCTTTAAAGAGATGTACTAACCTTTGAAGATTATACTTTAATGACCCATGATCAAGACTATAAAAACTAACAGCAAAACACTCACCATATGGATACCCAAACTTTTCACTATGAGTTGGTCTACAAAACAATCTATAGTAAGGGCATGGTTCGTTTAAAATAATATCAATAGCATTCTCAGTAAAATAAACATCTCCATAAATAACTACTGTCCTTCTATTTTTACTCCATATATCTTGTGAGCTAATGAATTTATCAGCATCTTCATTATCTGGATTGAGTGTTGGATAATAAGGACGTGCATCAGGCATGTCATATTTAGTAGAAACAACCCATATATCTTGAGCGCCGCGCTCTTTCAAAAGTCTCACAGTCCGCTCTATAATGGGCTCACCATCAATCATCGCATAATGTTTTGGTATTCCAAGGTGATTATCCCACCTTGATCCATTTCCTGCAGCTATAATAATAAATCTAGTAGACATTACCTTTACTCCCCCACAGATGCTTAGCGATAGCCTTTTTAGCATCAGGATTAGTTGTTCCAATAGAACTCATAGGATAAAACAAATATGCTGGAAGTATAGTACATTCTTCGGGCATATCTTTCATTATACTTGTTAACATAGTTCCACCAGTAGTATCCCACGAAGGCTCAAACTCTGTTGATAGAGATATTCTATATATATATTCCTGCATTATTTTACTACCCTTAACAGCCCCCATGACACCATTAGCAACCCTATATTTAACATTTGGTACTTTATTACCTTCTGCTGCAAACATCTTATTGTTTAAAAGCTCTTCAGGAAATTTTTTAACTCTCTCTGTATCTGCATCTATATATACCCCACCGTATCGTAGAAGTATTTCAATACGAGCAATGTTTGAAGCGCCAGCAAAATTACCTTTTTGGTAATAATAATTATATATATCCTTATTAAACAAATTAAGAGACTCTATCTTTTTATCATCCCACAATGCATAACCCCAACCTTCCATCTTCCAGGTATCCATTAAATAATGAGGTTCTAATTTCTCTCCTATCCATATCTGATGTATATTTTTTGGAATCATTTGTGTTTCCACCATGCTTTAGATTTACGCTCTTCTTTTTTAAATAAAGTAGTTACATGTCTACCATACTCTATCATGTCAGCATATTTGGTATGGATCAATTTATTGAAGATGCCCATCTCTGTCTGATCTTGTGGGTTTTCAAAATGGTATGTGTATATATCTTTACACAAATTCATAACCAATTTTCTATTCCCACCAACCACCCCACAATTAAATAGAGGCAACCCACCATTATTCCTTAAATATCTATTGACACTTGGCTCTTGATGCCTTGATAACATCCATATATCATTAATTGTTTTACCAACCTCATCGCCTATGTAAAGGGTATTATCTTTAAGATAATCAAATGGATTTTGCAGCATTTCAACATCAGTTGCATCAACTAAGAACACATTATTTATGTCTCGCCTATCCCTAAGATACTGCCATTGTTTCAACCATCTTTCAAAATAAGGACTATTATTTATAAAAACTTTATTATCTAAATCAAAGCAATCATGAATAAGAATAAACTCTATACCGTTTGATTCAACTGACTTTTTAAGGTGATTAATATTCCTTATATCTGGTTGCCATCTTGTATTGCGCTGAGGGTCAATATTACCAGTGAAATAACAAGTAATTACTACATCTTTTCCATATGGCATATAAGCACTCGAGTTCTCATTCTGTTTTAACAGCTTATTGTTTACCTCCAAGCTATTTTTTCTATCTGTTCGATCAATACTACTAACTATAGACATATGTTCATCTGAACTATATATAAGTTCTTCACTTCCCTTAACATCCATATAACGAGAAGTTGTAAGCCCAGCATTATGAATGCGGTTACTCCAATCTAAATGCTCATTCATGGCTTTACCATATCTTATGTCCATGCCGCCAATAGTTGCTAAAGCAACACTATCAACATATAGCATGCACCCTCTTGGATGGCTGTGTACTGTATGTCTATTATCTTCATACAAAATAGCATCATCGCCAACCGGTACACCATTATGCCAGTCCTTAAACAAATACATCAGGTGGTGCTCAGGACTATCAACATATGGCTTATACCAACCAGCCTTTGTGGGATAGGTATCATCATCAAATAAGAATATATGATCACAATCACTCAATATCTCTAAGCATTTATTCTTAGCTCTTGCAATACCAACATTATTATTAAACCTGAATACTTCTGTGCCACACAGCTTGACAGGTGTCTGGCTTGCATCATCAACAACAATTATCTTTGCATCGGGAGTTAATAGCTTAATCTTATCCACAGTTCTACTAACAACTTCATTACGGTTATGAGTAGTAATTCCAATACCAATTGATTCCTTCTTATTTGTGTTTTCTACATAGGTTTTGCCGTCTATTAATACCTCCATTAAGCAGCGTCCTTTCTTTAATGATTGTTAGTATACCATGAGAATTATTGTATGAAAAAATAATAAAAAATATGTATAATAATATTAATATAAAATAATATTGTAAAAAAATAAAAAAATATGTATGCGACCAGAGGGGGGAGTATACCCCAAAATATTTCAAGCTGAGACTCCGCTGTATAATTGGCAAATTTTTGGGGGTATTATTGCCAAAGGTTTTCTGACAGATAAAAATCATGGTAAAATAATGCTTATGAAAGGCATAGCTCTTAGGTTTGTAAAGAAGACTCAGACAGGAACGGATGCAATGGGCAATCCAGTAATGAGTAAGTCAAATATTGATGTGAGTGACTGCCTAATCGCACCAATTACTGAACCAGTGAGTGCTCGTGAGCAGCAGGCTATGGAGCAGTCAAAAGATCAGGTTCGTATACATATTCCGAAGACCTATACTGGCAATTTGAGCAACTCTGATGTTGTATGGAATGGAAAAGTTTTTCATCTTGATAGTGATAGTGTAAAATTTATGGATGAAAACACGCCTGGACGTTGGAATAGATATTTTAGAGCGGAGAGTATAAATGGCTAATGTTGAAGTATTAGTTAAACAATGGCTTGATACAGTAGTTACTGGATGGCCAATAAGTGCTGATAAGCCGAAGGTACAACCAGTAAAATTTATTACTATTGATAGAACTGGCGGCCCAAGGGAGGCTATGGTGCTTGATAGGGCAGAAATTCTTATTGAAGTATTTCACAAAGATAGTAGGCTTGAAGCGAGTGAAAAGGCAAATGAAATTGCTGATTTGATTCCCTATTTAAAAGACTTTAACGAGAACATTACTCGATCAGCAGTAAACTCGCTTATTAACTTAGACGATACACTTACTCAATATCATCAATATCAACTTTATTGTGATGTTTATTTAAGACGATAAAAAAAGTTGTTTAATTTATTGTGGTTATGGTATAGTAGGGTCAGTCAGAAAAAACGGTAAACGCACCGGAAAGGAAAAAGCGGATATGGCTATAGAGTACTTTACAAAAGATGGTGAAAACTATGTCAAGGTTGAGGAGGCACTGCATACGCAGGATCATCTCGATCAGGTCGTTAAAGAACGCGCAGAGCGTATAGCTCGCAAAGACTTCGGCGATTATGATGAGCTTAAAGAAAAAGCTGCCAAGGTTGACACAGTTGCTAAAGAATTTGAGGACAAACTCAAGTCTGCTGAGACTGAAAAGTCTGAGTTAGAAAGCAAATTAAAAAATGCTTCACTTGAAACCGAAAAGGTTAAAATTGTCAGTGAATTCAAGCTATCGGATGATCTAGCAGAATTTGTTACTGGAGATAATGCAGAAGACATGCGCAAGCGAGCTGAGAAGCTGGCAAGTGGTGTTGGAACAGGCAAGATACCTATTAAAAAAGAAGGTAAGCCAGCGGACAAAGAAACTGATAATAAAAGGATTGCTAAAGAACTTCTTACGCCAGAGTCTGACGATAAATAATCGTTTAACTTTACAAAGGAGTGTAAGCTATGGCAAACCCATTACTTACTTCTGCACTTGACCTTGCTAATCATACGGAAGGTTCTTGGGCAAAAAATATTCGTGGTGGTGTATTGGCTCGATTGGCCGGTGCAGAACCTGATCTAAAAGTCGGAAGTACCGACGTATTCACCTTTACTGGAACACCTAAAGCAGAGCTGGTTGGTGAAGGTGCTAATAAAAGCTCTCAAGATGGAACACCAACTAAAGCGGTCGTAAAAACTTATAAAGTTCAAGTTACATATCGCTTCAGTGAAGAGGTTCTATATGCAGACGAAGACTATAGAATTGGTCTCGTTGATAAATTAGTTGGTAATATTGCAACTGCACTTAGCCGTGCACTTGACCTATTAGCAATCCATGGTATTAACCCTGTAACAGGTGATGTATCTGGAAGCATTGTTAATTACTTCACTAAGAGTGGTAACGGTGTTGGTGTTGTTCCTGCAACTGCTAACCCACAGGCTGATTTAGAGTCTGCTGCTGAAGATCTTCAGGAGAACGGCTATGTTGCAACTGGTATTGCACTTGACCCAGTTTTCTCAGGTCAACTAGCTCGTGAAAAAGATGGTGAAAATCGCCCTCTTTATCCAGAGCTTGGTCTTGGATTCGGTTTTGATCGTTTTCAGGGTCTTCAGGCTGCTGCGAGTGATACTGTTTCAGGACGGCAAGAACTTGCACCTGAAGATGTATCAGTTAAGGCAATCTTAGGTGACTGGAATGCGTTCCGCTGGGGAGTTGCTCGCCAAATCCCTCTTGAAACCATTCGATATGGTAACCCAGATGGTGCTGGTGACTTGAAGAGAACTAACGAAATTGCTATCCGAGCAGAATCTATCCTTGGATTTGCGATCTTCGATGGTGGTGCTTTCAGCCTCATTAAAAGCAACGGCGGTAGTTCTTAAACTAAGCCTAGCTAAAGGGAAAGCCTCACAATAGTGAGGTTTTTTCTTATTGTGGTAAAATATGTTTATGGTTAAGCGCAAAGAAATATACTTTCATAAAATTACTGGAGACATATGCCACGTCAGTAAATCTAAAGCTAAAAAACTCGGAGCTGCTTGGCAAAAACTAGAATTTGGTAAAGATGAAAATGGAACACCCCGGATGCGCTTTCAATTTGATGGAGCTACTGTTGATGTAATAGAGAATGGTCAAAGAGAGGTGATTACAGATGGCAACGGAAGCACAAAATAAATATATAGTTGACTTGGCAGTCCTAAAGACTAAAGAATTCAAAGAAGTAAAAGAACTTCTAGTTGCAAATGGCATAGTTAAGCCAACAAGTAAAACTGTTATGGATGCCCAGACACTAGCTGCAATTAATGATGCACTGACTGAAGAACAAGCATCAAAATTTATAGATATATTGGTAGCTATGAAGCAGCCTAAGCGAGATAAAGTATACAGTGAAACAAGAATTAATAGAGCCATAGGTGCACTTGAGGATATTAAAAATTCAATTGACAGATGGGACTTTCCGTCATGAACTATAGTGAACTGACTGAGACAATCATAAAGAAAGTTATGGCCGCTGTCGCTCTAATAAATAATCCTGAAATTATCCCAGAAATTAGGCAGTTAAACCAAGAGATATTGTTTAGAGAAGTGGGTAATGCCGTTTATGCAAAAGTTTATGATATGAATGCCTTTGACTTTGAAATTGAGTATACTCGCGGCACAGGTATTG
The DNA here is from genome assembly GCA_964469395.1 of uncultured Luteolibacter sp. Classification (GTDB taxonomy): domain Bacteria; phylum Verrucomicrobiota; class Verrucomicrobiia; order Verrucomicrobiales; family Akkermansiaceae; genus Luteolibacter. The sequence continues at coordinate 24,898 of CAYXZE010000003.1, read as the reverse complement.
ATGATAGATATTATGGGCTAGCGAAACATGCTAGTTACAGCGTTTCTGCTGGTAGCCAGGGGCTTGAAGAGTATGTTACAACCTATATTAATAATATGGCTGGCAAGGCCCAGCAAGATGCGTTTAGAAACGCTAAACAGAGTGGCAAATTTCCAACAGTATCCCGACAAATCAGAGGAGAGACTTGCAAGTGGTGTTCTACTCTAGCTGGTGAATATACAAATCCAGGGCCAGATGTATTTAAGCGTCATAGTGCTTGTGACTGCGCAATTATAACTAAGGGCTATAAATCAAGAAATGGCTTATTAAAAAATTATGTCCAGCCTAAAGACCGTTAAATTAATTCTAGAAGGAAATGTCCCAAGCAAAAAAAACAGTCGGATAAACACTCGGAGTGGAAGATCATTCCCTAATAAAAGATTTATAGATTGGCAAGAATCTGCTATATGGCAAGTTAGACAGCAAACAAGAGAAAGGTTCTTTGGACAAGTAAGAGTTGAGGCTATTATATATTTTGGGACAAAGGGACGGTCTGATGCTGATAACAGATTGACCAGCATACTAGATATGTTAGTTGATATGGTTTTTTTACCATATGATGCTTACCAGTGCGTTGTTGATAGTCGTGTAATTGGTTTGTATAGAAAAGGAAATCCAGGAGCTTTTGTTAGGGTTTCTGAGACAACAACAGATGAAGTGAGCAAAGCAGTTGATTTAATAATTCATCAATGATACTGCATATGTTAAAATAACAGTATCTGATATAATATAATAAATATTAATTACGCGTACGGCGCGGAAAAACCGGCTTAAAAGGACAATAATGGAAGAAAAGTCGGCATTACTAATCCAAGACGCTACAAATCAAGCAACAAGTCTCATGACGTGTTTAGCTGAAAAATCTAATAGTGTTCAAAATAAATATAATTATTATAACGCCGATAATACTGTTGGTGACCTAGGAATATCTACTCCTAAAAAATTAACTAGCTTACAGCCAGGCATAGGGTGGGCCTCTCGTGCTGTTAATACTTTATCGGACAGAGTAGTGTTCGAAGGTTTTGCTAATGATACATTTGGCATAAATGACTACTTTGATGATATTAATGCTTTTAGTACTATATCAAAATCAAAACATGATGCATTTATTGCTGGATGTGCATTTATTGCTATCTCTGATGAGGGTGATAGAAAGATGCTTGTTCCATTTACAGCTCAGGAAGCAACAGGAATATTGAATCAGACTACAGGACTACTTGATGCTGGTCTCGCAGTTACAAAATGGTCTCCTCCTGCTAAAAAAGGTACTAATACACCGTTATTTACTCCTTGTGATTATGTAGTCTATACAAAAGAATACACAGCGATATTCATTAATAGAACATTAGTTGAAATAGTCGCTAACCCTACAGGGAGATGCCTATTACACCCAATTACTCACCGAAGTAGTGCAGATCGGCCACTTGGTAAATCTCGCCTTACAAATACCGCGCGCAGGATTATACGCGAGGTAGCTCGTCAGAAGCGGCGTGAGGAGATTGCAGAGGAATTCTATAGCATCCCTCAACGTTATATGAATGGTATTGCCCAAGGTGCTACAAAAGACGATAGTCTTGATTCTGCAATAGGTAAGCTGTGGGCCATAACTGTTGATGATGATGGAGATAAGCCAGAGATAGGCCAACTCCCACAAATGAGCATTAACCAGTTTGAGACGGCAAAGAAAGATAAAGCAAGAGATTTTTGTGCTGAGACAGCCCTAACGCTAAGAAACTTAGGATATGAAACTTCTAATCCTTCAAGCCCAGAGAGCCTTGCTGCTATGTCAGATGATCTATTATTAGAAGCAACGAATAGTCAGTCTGAAATGGGTGAGCAAATAAAACAGCTCGCTATAACTCTTAGGTTAGCACTTAATGGGAGTGATCAAATTGCAGATGATCTAAATAACATTATTCCAGCCTGGAAACCAATATTTAAAGTTGATATAGGTGCTGCTGGCGATGCAATGTTTAAGCTATTTGAAATAATGCCTGAACTACGAGGCACAGTTGCTGGGTATAGAATGCTTGGAATGAGTATACGAGAGGCTGAGGAGCTTTCTGAGCGCCGCCAACGCGACAACGCCAATAACTTTATGAATCAAGGGGGATCATAATATGGATGCATTTGCTACAGTACAGCAACTTGAGGCATTTTGGAGAACGCTAACTGCACCAGAAAAAACACGCGCAGAGACAATGCTTGGTCTAGTAAGTAACAGGCTTAGGCAGATTGGTAGAAATGTCGGTGTAGATCTAGATGCTGAAAAATCAGATCCTGTGTTTAATAGCAACCTACAGCTAGTTACTATGGAATCAACAAAGCGAGCTATGCAGACACCGATTGACCAAGCCCCAGTAGACTCTTTCTCTCAGACTGCTGGACCATACTCTGAAAACTATAAATATACAAACCCTAGCGGCGATATTTGGTTTAAAAAAGCTGAACTTCAATCATTAAATATTTATGGCAAGCAATCTCTCAAGGGCTTTAGTACAAGCCAAAAAGATATTTATTCTTAAAGCTCTTATGGTATAATACATATAACGCAGAGCATCCTAGTAAGGTAGTTGTGTGATCATGAAGTAGGAGGTCTAATCCAACTATGAATAACGACGCTAGTAATGTTTCTTTTGGTAAGCCAAAAGCCAACGGTGCTGTCTTTGTAGCTCCAATTGGAACGCCAGTTCCAACCAGTGCTACTTCCCCTTTGAATGTTGCATTTAAAGGTCTTGGATATGTCAGCGAAGATGGCTTGGTAAACGCAGTTGAGACTGATACGGAAAATGTTAATGCGTGGGGCGGCGATCAAGTATTGGTCGGTCAAACGTCTTTCGGTGAGACATTTACGGTCAACTTGATTGAAACCAATCTTGAAGCACTAAAAGTGTATTATGGTGCAGACAACGTTACAGATGATGGTAATGGAAACATTACTGTTAAGCAAAATAGCCAGATGCTACCTAATGTAGTAGTAGTATTTGAGCTTGTTTTGACCGGCGGACGCATTAAGCGTATCGTTGTGCCTAACGCACAAATCGCCGACCGTAGCGGTGAAATCACCTATGTAGATGGTGAACCAATTGCATATCCAGCAGCCTTTACTGCCTATCCAGACGGTAATAGCGATACTCATATTGAGTATATTGCTGTGCTTGGCTCAAGCTAAATCTATATAACACGTCAGGAATACCCAGTCTTCTGGGTATTTTTGGTTTATAAATGGTTGTGCTATAATACTGCTATCAATAATACAAAGGAGTTTCATATGGCAGATAAGCCAGCAACCACAAATCAAGACCCAAAAGAGTTTAAGGGTGAAATAAAAGATGTTAATTTTGATGGCTATGAATTTCAAGTTGATACAAATGTGCTTGACGATGTAGAAATTGTTGAGCTTATTGATCTAATTGAAAATAAACAAAACCTAAAAGCAATTGTTGACTTTCTTATTTATCTTCTTGGTGAAGATGGTTATAAAAGTATGAAAGAATATTTTGTAAAAAAAGATGGGCGATTTAAACTATCAAGCCTATCAAAAATATACCAAGCAATATTTGAGAATTTTGACCCAAAAGGCTAGCCCTTCTTAGGGTTCGTCAATTATATCCTGATGAACTAGAAGCTGATTTTCAGCAATATTATAATCTCAATATTAAAGATCTGTCATCAGCTCGTGCAGCTAGGCTACTCCATCAATTGCCCGCAAAGTGCAGAGTATTTTGTAAAATAGAACCAGCAAATAATTGGGGATGGCATGAGATACTTGTCAACAAGGCAAATTATTATCTTGAAACATTAGCCTGGCAAAAGACAAAAGATGGCCAGAAGAAACTACCCCAACATAAGCCGAGACCGTTTGTACCAGAATTTATGGGACATCTTCCACAAGCAAATGGCCCTGTAGCAAGAGATGTTGAAGCACACACTACTGAAGACATCAAAGAAATACTTTCTAGACCTCGTGCATAAAATATTTGTTCTTTATATAATAAATATTTAATGTTGTAAAATATAGAATGAATTTTATTAATACCACTCCCCTACTCCACTAAAATATTGCTACCACCACTGTTAAAATTTTTATAAGAAAAAAATAGAGTAGTGGGGGAGTGGTCTAATAAGTGATATAATAATAACCATTATGAGAGATGTTTCATTCCAATTAGATATTGATTCCGCAGCCGCTGTCATTACCGACATGGCGAGGCCAGTTGTTGAACAATCTGCTAAAGGAATTGCTAGTCGGGCAAATACAATTGCTGGATCTATGTCAAGTGAAGCACCCTCATTTACTGCCACCACAAAAGTTGGAAGAATTAAAAAAGGTCAGAGAGCCATAGGAACTATATCTGCTTCAGTAGATAATAGTCGCGAAAGCTACATTGCCCACTCAGCTTTATCTAGGGCTAAGGATGGTGGTAGCATCAACTAGCTTATGGTATAATTTAGGCAAAATAACCTACGCCAACGGTTGCGGTAAAACTGGAACACATGAAGGGAAAATAGCAACTAATGGCGAATCTTGGAACAGCATATTTCAACGTAGCACCAGATATGCGGGGTGTTCAAGGAAAAATTGCTGGAGGTCTTAAAGGAAGTGGTAGTAGATTTGCTAATCAGTTTGGTGGAGAGGTTAGTGGTAAATCAGCATTAATTATAGGTGCTCTAGCTGGAATTGCCTCAGCTGCTGCTACAAAGGCTATGAACATAATTACCAATTCAGTTGGTGATGCTATTAAGCGTGTAGATACATTAAATAACTCGGCAAAGACATTCCAATATATGGGATTTTCGGCTGCCTCGGCCAGCAAAGCAACTAAGGCTTTAGAAAAGTCTATTAAGGGTCTTCCTACCCCTCTTGACAGCGCAATGCGTGGTATGACGTCTCTAGCTGCAACATATGGCGATGTTGGTCTTGGACAAAAGGTATTTTCTTCATTAAATAATGCAATTCTTGGATTTGGTGGCTCGGCTGACATGGTAGAAAATGCAATAACGCAAATTTCTCAGCTACCGCTAGATGGCCCACTTGATGCTCAAACTTGGAACTCATTAAGAAATAGTGGTTTAACACCTGTTCTAGTGGCTATGTCTAAAGAGTTTGGCATGTCAGTTAGTCAAATGAAGACAGCTTTTGGCGAAGGTGAATTAACTGTAAAAGACTTCACTGACAAATTGACTGAGATGAATGTTAAGGGCGGTGGTGGACTTGTATCGCTAGAAAAGATTGCGCGTAGTGCTACTTCTGGTATAGGAACTGGAATTGCCAATATGCAAACTGCTGTGGTTAGAGGAGTTGCAAATATAATTCAGGCTGTAGGCTCTAAAAGAATTTCTCAGGCTATTGGTTCAATAGGTGCAGGATTTGAAAAAGTACTGAATTTAATAGCTCAACAAGTACCGAAGGTTGTTGACGCATTGGATAAAATGGTTAGTATTGTTGCAAATAATAAAGATGTGTTTGCATCAGCAGCAGCTGGCATCATGGCCATAGTTGCAGCTCTCATAGCCTTAAAAGCATATAATGCTATAGCAAACACTATTAGCGAGCTAAAGGCTGTAAGTACGGCCGCTAAACTTGGATCTGGTGCTGTACAGCAGTTAGCACTACAGACTAAGCTAGGTACAGTGGCGCAGGCTGCCTACAATGCTGTCATGTCAGCAAATCCAATTGCTATCATCATATTGGCAATAACTGGACTTATTGCCGCACTTGCTTTCTTCTTTACTCAAACCGAAACAGGTAAAAAGATATTTGGACAGTTTGTAGGATTCTTGGGTGGTGTTTGGGATAACATAAAAGCTGGTGTGCAAAGTGTTGGAGGGTTTTTTAGCAAGGCTTGGGATGTTGTTAAGCAAGCATTCTCTAGTGTAGTAGAGTTCATTAAAACTAACTGGAGAGCTGTTGTCGTGGCATTAACTGGGCCTCTTGGTTTAGCAATAGTTTGGATAATTGATAATTGGGGAAGAATTAAAAAGACATTCATTGATACAAAAAATAGTATTGTTCAAACAATGGGCGGAATATGGAATGCTATTAAACCATTTATCCAGCCACTTATTGATGGTTTTGGTGATGCAGGAAAAGCCATAGGTGAAGCCTTTAATTCTGTTAAGGGTGTAATAAGTTCTATTGGTGCATCATTCTCAGGTGCTAAAGATCAATTTAATAATTCATTTGGCGGTATGTCAGAAGTTATTAAACCTATAATGGATTCTCTGAAGAATACTTGGGATAGTCTAAAAAAGTCTTGGGATAGCGTTGTACAAACAATAAGTCCTACTATTGAGACCCTAAAATCTAGCTTTACAACTGCATGGAATGATATTAAGAAAGCAATGCAACCTGTAATTGAAATATTTAAGCAGGCACGAGATGCCCTAGGCGAATTTTGGGATGCTCATGGTGAAAAGGTAATAACTGGATTAAAGATACTTGGTGGAATATTCCTAGCAACGATTGTAGCTCCAATTGCAATTGCTGTAGGGGCTATTGTAGTTTTGGGAGTCGTTTTAGCAAAAATTATTGAGTGGGTAGCTAAAGTTATAACATGGGTAAACAAATTTGCTTCAGCTTTTATTGATATAGCTCAACCATATATTGAAGGTTTTGCTAAGGCGCTTGGGGCAATAATTAGTGGCATCGTTAATCACATTGTCAATCTTGTCACTACAGTTATTGGTATTTTTACAGGAATAGTTCAGGTTGTCGCAGGAGTTATTACTGGGATTGTCTCGATTGTAGGGGGGATAATATCTGGAGTAGTCACAATAATTACATCTGTATTTAGTGGTATAGTCCAGTTCTTTAGTGGATGGTTTCAGATTATTCATGGTTTATTTACTGGAAATTGGGAAATGGTTAAGAAGGGTGCTATGACAATTCTCTCAGGATTTATAACGATTGTTGTTGGGTTGTTTAATGGACTTGTTCAAATTTTGGCTGGTATTTGGAACGGCTTAGTTGCTATAGGAGAAGGTATTTGGAACGGACTTTCTACAATTGTAATGAGCATTATTACTGGTTTCATAAATAATATAGTTAATTCATTTAATACTGTAATGACTGTAATAGGCGCTATTATGGGCGGAATATGGGGAACTATAGTTAATATTTGGAATCTTATAAAGGGCGCGGTAATGTCAGCTATCAGTGGTCTTATAAGTATTGTTACGGTAGGATTTAACGCAATTGTTGCCGCCATTAGATGGTATATAACAACCGCTTTCACAGTTTTAAAGACTATTTGGAATCTTATCACATCCGCTGTTAGGGGTGCTCTTACTGCACTATTAAATATAGTAAGCACTATTTGGAATACTATAAAAAATACTATAGTAAATGTTGCGCGCGGAATATGGGGCGCTATCAGTGGCGCATTTAATAACATAGTTAATGGAATTCGCAATACTTTCAATAACGCTATTAACTTCTTGAGAGGGATTATTGGAAGGTTTATTGATGTAGGTAGGGATATAATAAACGGAATTGTTCGCGGTATACAGGGTGGTAGAGATATGGTAATTGGTAAGGTAAAAGAAATAGCAAGTGGAGCTGTTGATGCAGTTAAGAGCTTCCTTGGCATTAAATCACCTTCTCGTGTCTTTGCTGCCATAGGACGCGATCTTGATAGAGGATTAGCCCAAGGTATTCTGCAAAACGCAGGAATGGTTACAAAAGCAGTTAATAATCTTTCCACAGATGCCGTTAATGGCATGGCTGGGGTAAACACAAGCATAAGTGCAGCAATGAATCCAATGTCTCCTGGACAGGGTGCTCAGGGTGGAAACAATACAACACAAACTGTTACCATCCAAAAAGTAGTTCTTGCCGATGCAAGTGCAGTCAAAGAGTTCTTTAACCAACTTAATCAAGATACAATAAGGGTAGGTATGGGAATAACTACAAAACAAGGAGCTCAATAATGACTGGTGCAGTTAGCTTTGATAGTAATAGCCTTCAATCATTTAACCCAGCAACTCAGGTGGGAATTGTTACTAATGTAATTGAACACACGAACCTACCTGAAAAAGACATGGACTTAATCGCTATTGCAAATGCAAATAAAAGTGTCATTCCTAATATTGAATACCCTAATAAAAGGATACGCCTTGAGGGTGCTATTAAGGGAAGCTCTCAGAGTGATTTAGATACGAGAATTGATACTTTTAAAGGTTATTTTCGAGGTAAGGATAAGAACTTAGATATAAATTATGCTGGCACAACGCGACGATATATAGCGACGGCAAATGCGATTAGTGTTAATCGAGTAGGTGGATTATTATATGCAACTTTTGAGATAGATTTTGTTTGTACTGAACCATTTGGCCGAGAAACCTCACTTACTACGCTATTCACTCAAACCGGGTACACCAGTGCTAGCCTTGTAGCTACTCCTACAGTAGCCGGAAACGCTCCAATTCAACTCCCAGTGATTACTATAACTATTAACTCTATTACTGGAGTGGGTGACTTTATACAGCTTTCAAACAATAATAATAACCAAGAAATACTCCTCTATGGACTCGGCATTGAAGATGGTGATGTGATAATAGTTGACTCAATTAATCAAGAAGTCACTATTGATGGTGATCCAGTAGATTACAATGGATCATTCATTGAGTTAGTTCCTGGAGCAGCTTCTATAGCATATGCTGACGGGTTTGATACTCGAAATATCAATATTAAAGGTGAATATTATAAGCGATATCTCTAATGCAGCAGAATTATCAAACAACACTCATTACTGGTCTTGGTCAAGACATTGGCCCTGGCTCTCCTAATGCTGTTTGGAGTAACCCCAATAACATATCGGCAGATGATGGGAACATGGCAACTATTGCTTTTTCTATGGGTGGCCAAGATGGTGATTCTCTAAGGGCAAGTAGCTTTGGTTTTAATCTACCACCTGGAGCAGTTATTGATGGCTTGGCTGTTAATATTGATGGACAGAGCTTTGGTGGGGTGGCTGTCGATCTAGCGCTGAATGTTCCTGGAACAACCCCTAAGTCGAATGTGGGTGCATTAGCGACCGTATATGGTGGGCCAAGTGATCTTTGGGGGGTTGATGAAATAACCCTCTCTGACTTATCTAGCATATATACAGATTTGACCTTAGCTGATCAATCTGGTGGTGATGGTAGCGCTGAAATAAACTATATATCAATAACAGTATACTGGCATATTGACTTACAGGCAGCTCCGGCCGATGTTCCAGAACAATATATTTATAAAGTATATAATCGTAATGGAGAATACCTTGGTAACATTCCTAATGTGACAAGCCGGTTTGGATTTCAACAAGATATAGGAAGTGCGGGATCTTCAATTGAAATAACTTCTGGCAAGTCAATAAGTGACGATGTAACTGCTGAACTACTCGCCACTGAAGATGGCGATGTAATAACAACTGAGGATGATATTGACTTACTTGCTACATTAGGTGAGACATATGTAGCGGCTGGTAATTCATCTGAAAATGTTCTATTCAAGAATTCAAATAGAGTTAAGGTTTTTATGTATGATTACTGGCATCCTAACGGTAAGTTAATGTTTAGTGGTCAAATGAATAGAGTTTCTTTTAAGGTTGGTGGTGCAGACAGTGTTGTTAAGCTGAATGTGATTAGTGACGGTCTTGATCTTGACAACTTTATTGCTCGAGGCTATCCATTTTCTTACACAAATGATGTTTCTCAAACAAGCCAGAACGGTTATGTTGTTATAAGTCAAGGAAGTGGTAAACAATCAGCAACTCATGATAGATATGGCCAAACTTGGCGAGTAGGAGGGTCAGTAACGAATGTGGGTGCTATTACGCTTCGATTGCGTGGCACTGCAACGGTAACTTTAAGAATATTTGATGCACCAAATGGCAACTTGCTAGGTAGTGTTACAAAACCAATATCTATTGCTGCGTCTGGTGCTAACGTTGACTTTGAATTTCCTCAGTTGATACCAGTAAATAGCAATCAAGATTATTTTATGGAGCTAGCTTGTAATCCTGGCCAGAACTTTGGTGTATTTAGACACAGTAGTTCAGCCACATACGCAAACGGTTCAATGTATCGTTCACAATATGCAGGTACTGGAGGCGGAGCATATGTTTCAGTATCTGGTGATTTTTACTTTGTTACAAAATATGGTGCTCCTACAACTACAACAACTTATTCAACCCAAGATCCTGTGACTGGCATGGCTGCAGGAGTATTAGCTGATTATAACACAAGGGGAGGATATATAAGAGCTAGGGATCTTGTTGCTACTGGACTATCTTTAACTTACACATTTAACATGGCGAGTATTTTAGATGTAATTAAAAAGGTTGTAGAGCTATCTCCATATGGCTACTATTCATATGTTGATTTAGGAACAGCTGAGATAGACATTATGCCAGCTAATGAACTTCCTGATTTTACTGTTGTTAATGGAGAAGACAGTGCCTCCTTGGAATTGTCCCTAAGTATTGAGGGTGTTAAAAATGATTTCCTCTTCACCGGAGGTGAAGTAAGCCCTGGAGTTAACCTGTACAAACAATACCAAGACACAGAAAGTGCGGCGCTATATGGTCTTAGGACTGCTACAAAGACAGATAATCGAGTACTCCTTGACAATACAGCAAATGCTCTTGGTGTTACATTTATCAATGAAAACTCTGACGAAGTCCAAGAAACAAGCCTCGTAGTAATCAATAAAAATATGGATATAACTAAATTTACTCCGGGTAAAACTATCGGATTTAAGGGGTACGGTGGATTTATTGATAATATGGTGCTTCAGATAGTTAGAAGAGACTTTAAAGGAAGCTATGCCACTTTAACGCTTGGAAGGCTACCTATTTCTACAAGCGAAGAGGTTCAAAGAATAAATCGTGAATTAATAATGGAACAGACAGTAAATAACCCAACACAACCAACTTAATGATATAATAACCACAAGGAGAATAGAAAAATGACAATAAAAATTAGCGCCCTTCCTCCATACGCTGCTCCAGCAGATGATGCGCAAATTCCAATGGTAGATCCATCAGATGGCAAAACAAAGAGAGCTTCAAAATCATCTGTTGGTGGTGCTGTTCTAAGAGATATAAAATATTATACTTCCGGTGCAACATGGAACAAACCTGGCGCAATGGGGGCTAGTGGTTTCGCTATTGTTGAAGTAGTTGGCGGTGGTGGCGGTGGCGGTGGTACCGCTACAACTGTAGGCGGACAAACAGCTGCTTCTGGCGGTGGCGGTGGCGGTGGATATGCAAAAGGTCTTATACTAGCTGCTGCTCTTGCATTTTCTGAAACAGTAACAGTAGGTGCTGGTGGTGATGGCGGTGCTGCTGGTAGCAACTCTGGCGGTAACGGTGGTAATAGCTCTTTCGGAACCCATTGTGTTGCTAACGGTGGTGTTGGTGGCGGCCTCAGCAACGGTAGCGCAAATGTAGGAGTACGTGGCATTGGCGGTGCTGGTGGGGTTGGTGTCACTGGTGATTTATTGGTAGCTGGAGGGGCAGGTTACAATGGGAAAAGCTATAGCACTTCTGCTTCTGAAAGTGGTGCTGGTGGTTCATCTAGGCTTGGAGGAAACACCATATCAGAAGCTAGTAATGCTAATGCAACAGCTGGTAGCAACTATGGCGGTGGCGGTAGTGGAAACGCTATAGGTAGCTCAACATCAGCAAGAGCTGGTGGTGCTGGAGCACCAGGTATAGTAATAGTCTATGAGTACTACTAAAAAACCTCGTCGTTATTTACCAAACGGAGAGTCATGGAATCAGGCATCTTGGAAACTAGCACGTAAGCGTGCTATAGCCAGTAAAGAGCCGGTATGTGCTATTTGTCACTCACTTATTGATGTAACTGCCCCAATGAGGCTACCTAATGGCAAATATAATCCCTTTGCTTGTGAGGTTGACCATATCATCCCAACGTCAAGAGGTGGCCAATTATATGAAATTGAGAACCTACAACTTACCCACATGAGATGTAATCGAAAGAAGGGTTCTAAGATGGCCTCTGACTATGCAGACTCAAAAATAGAAAATAAAGTTCCTTTATCGAATAAATGGTAATATTTTGATATAATAACCATATACAGAATGAGGTAATCGACATGAGAAAAGTAGAACTCGGATCAATCACTATAGTAACTACAGGGCCAGACTTAATAATATTAAATGATTCCACTATTGATATAGATAGGGTGGTGCTGATGTCTATAGAGTCTGACCAAGAGGCGGCTTTTGGATTTGGTGACACTGTTGATAACTTTACAGGAAGCATAAAGCATGGCGATAAAAACATATCAGAATCTTTAACTTTTTATAGAAATATAAGTTCAGTGAAAACAAAGGTTCTTGAGCTCGAAGTAACAAATCTTGATATTGGAGAGTTTAGTATAAATGTAAAAACATGCACAACCCCAACTAAAGTGTGGTTCTTAGCTGAAGGATCATAATATGACGCGCAAGAGTCAACAGGAATTAGAACAGCCGGCTAAAGTATACCAGCTAGATGCTGTTGATAGTAAAGTTGATGATGCTATTAAACTATTAAACCAAATCCTCGATCAAACAAAAGGAGTAGCGACACAGGCTGATTTAGCGACTACGAAGGCAGCTATCATAAAAGATCTAAAAGAACATGTTGCAAATGAAGTTGAGCAGATACATCTAGAATACAGGCCATTTAAGAAAGGTGGTATAGCAGTTGCTATAATTGTTATTACCGCGACAATAGGTCAGCTTGTCTATGCCTTTTTTAAGTCTTTATTTGGAGCTGAATAATGAACCGGCTTAATAAATTCTTGGTATGGCTAGCGGTTGCCATAATACTTATAGTAACTATACTTAATTTTATTGCTACAGCTGACCTAAAAAAACGTAGCACTGATAGTAAGGATGCTATAGATTTAATAACAAAAAATATTGTAGATTCAGACAGAAATATAAATAATAAAATCAATCAATTGCAAAATAATATTGACGCTATACCAACTAATAAAGGAGAGGATGGCACTAACGGTCGCGATGGAAAAGATGGCACAAATGGAAAGAATGGAATAGACGGTGAAAATAGTAAAAGCACACATACTGTCGAGAAAAATTTTGAGACAAATAAAATTATTGAACAGGTGGCAGTCAATGGTAAAGATGGAAAAGACGGACGTACGCAACTTACTGTATGTAACCGATCAAAGAATAGATGGGAATATACATTTACTGATGATTTAAATTGGAGAGCTATGCTTTGGGATGGTCAAGTGATAAAATGTACAATATAAAGGAGGTATTATAATGAGTGGTCAACTAGAACTAATATCCGAAAAAGAAATCCTTGCTATGGGCAAGGGTGACCCTGAGGAAAAGTAGTATGGCATATAAGGTACGCCAAAATCTATCTCCTTTCTTTACTTCTGGTCGCGAGGGAAGTCGTGTATCTGAAATAACTATTCACCACGCAGCGACAACTGATTTTGATGGAATCGGTAGGACATTTAAGACTCGTGGCGTATCAGCTCATTATGGTGTTGGGCGCTCAAAGAATGTTAATCAGTATGTTGGTGAGGGTAACATAGCTTATCATGCCGGCAACTGGAACGCCAACAAACGCTCTATAGGTATTGAACACGTTAATTCAAGCGGTGCTCCTAATTGGGATGTTGCTCAAGAAACATTCCTCACTTCTGTTGAACTGGCTAGAGATATTGTTAAGCGACATGGATTAGGAAAGCTAGTACCGTTTCAAAACCTATTCCCACATGATTATTATTCAGCGACTGCATGCCCAGCTAAATTAAAGGCACGTCTACAAGAATATGCAAACGCGGTAAACACTGGAGTGTCCGCACCAAGCAAGCCTGCTCCAGCTCCAGCTAAACCTTCAACAAGTAAGAAATCTAATCAGACAATTGCTAATGAAGTAATCAATGGTAAGTGGGGTAACAACCCACAGCGAGCGGAAAACCTTAAGAAAGCTGGCTATGATCCTGCTACTATTCAGGCTTTGGTTAATAAGTACTACGGTATCGGAACAAGCACACCAACAGCTCAATCATACTCTTCTGTTGCACAACAAGTTATAAATGGTGCATGGGGTAACGGTGATGATCGTAAACGTAACCTAGCTAAAGCAGGATATGACTATGCTAAAGTTCAGTCTGAAGTTAATCGCATACTTGGGGTTGGTTCTGGTCGTGCAGTGCCTTCAGGTGGCGTGTTCGCGGTTGGCCAAAATGTACAAGTTACAAATCCTGTTGCTTATGATGGTACACGACTAGGTACGAGTGGAACTTATAAGGTAATGGAAGTAAAGGGTGATCGAATTGTGATTGGCCGCGGTGGCGTCGTTACAGCAGCAATTAAAAACTCTAACCTGAGGAAAGTATAAATGTTTGATAAGAAATTCTGGAAAGATGCATCTGAGAGGGCTATAGCAACGTTTGCACAGGTGGTTCTTAGTATAAGTGCTGTATTTATACCAACCGCTGCAATTACGAGCGGAGAATCTCTTAAAGCAGCTGCAAGCATTGTGTTTGATGTATTACCACTTATATTACTAGCTGGAATTGGCGGCGCTATTCTTTCAATTCTAAAGTCAATAGTCGCTAGAAAATTCGGTGATAAAGATAGCGCCTCATTAGTTGAATAGTTATTCTTTATAACATAAAGCATCGTTAGCGCAACAACGCTTATGGTGATATAATCAACCTATAGCAACCGCTAATACGGGAACTACCCGGTAAAGAAAGGAGATGCGGCATGTCTAAAGGTGAGGTTCAGTTTAAAACTTATGTTGAAGAAATAGGTAAAATATTGCCTACAGAAAACAACCCGAGAAAAATAAATAGAAAACAATACGATAAACTAAAGAAGTCTCTTCAAGAGTTCCCCGAAATGAAGCAACTAAGAGAAATAGTTGTTGATGAAAATATGAGGATACTAGGAGGCCATCAGCGACTTTATGCGCTCAAAGATCTTGGCTATGAAAATGTAACTGTTAAGCAAGTTACTGGATTATCTGAAAGACAAAAGCGAGAGTTTACGATTAAAGACAATGCATCGAGCGGTGACTGGGATTCTGATATACTCGCGAATGAATGGGATGTTGAAGAGCTTGAAGATTGGGGTGTCCCTAAATTCAACCTTGCTGGAGCTGATGATCCAGACGAATCAGAGAAAGATAATAAAAAAAATCACGATGTAGAATGCCCAAACTGTGGGTTTACTTTTGATCCATCAGAAGAATAACTAACCAACAGAAGGTTATAATATCGTGCCTGCTAAAAGTAAAAAAGCTCAGGTTAAATCAACAAAGGGTAGTAAAAAAACTACTTCTAAAAAGGCTGTCAAAAAACCACTTATTAAAAAGAAGGCTTCTCCCAAAAAAGCTAAAATTACCGATGAACAATTTGAAGAGTGGTTCTTTAAAATGGATGGTAAATACTTTGTACAGCTGAGTAAAGAGTGGAACGAAAAAAAGCTAAAAATAAAGCTACCAGAACTTGAAGGATATGACCAGTGGCTCAACCACTTTAAAACACTCTCACCCAATAAGATAAAGATGCTCGCTAGAACTGGTCAGGATATTCTACCAACAGAAGGTTATGCTGCTCTAGCAAGGTGGCACGACATTATTAGTAACCCAGCTCGTATTGATAAGATCCACCAGTCAGGACTCACGACTGAAAAAGGCAACGATAAGTCTATATTGGATTATGCCCATTCTAACGACCGCTTAGGCGTTCTAAAAGCAACGAGGGACAAGTTGGCAGCTAAGCTCGAAAAAGGCGCAGCAGCTCGTGACACAGCTTCTCTGGCGCGAGAATTGACTGAAGTCATGACCCAAATTGCTGATTATGAAAAACGCCAAGGCCCTAAAAAGACAACAAAGCTAGGAAAACTGATAGACAGTATGCCAGACGTTAAGAAAAAACGTCCCAGTAAAAATGGTAGCGGTTCAAGAAACACTAGCTTTAAATCAAGAGTCACCATAGGAGATTTGGAGAAAGCCGGTGGTTAAAAAGTATGGCAATCAAAAACCAAGGATAGACATTTATAAAGATGGCGATATTTGGGTTGCTGACAAAACAATCCAGCTACTTGATGAATACGGTATTGAATTATTACCTTGGCAAAAATCAATTCTATATAGGTGGATGGCAGTTGAGCAAGATGAAGATGGAAATTGGATATGGGTAAACCCAGACTGCGGACTTCTAGTACCAAGGCAAAACGGAAAATCAGAGCTGTTTATTGCAAGAATTATTGGTGGCATGGTGTTCTTGGGAGAGGCACTTATTTACACAGCCCAAAGTGACAATACGGTAGCCGAAATTAAAAGGCGTCTACAGAGATTCTTTTATGATGCTGAGGAAGAGATAAGGGATATGCTCACTGAAGAGTTCGACAAAGAGCCAAAAAGCCTTGACTATATTGAACTTAGAAATCATGCTCGATGTGTTTTTAGAACTCGTACTCGAACTAATGGCCTCGGTACAACTAACGACACGCTTCTTATGGATGAGGATCAGGAAGAAACTGATGCGCAACAGGAAGCACTGTTACCGACTATTTCTTCAGGCCGCAATCAAAACCACCAAACTATTCGCGCTGGAACACCACCAACATCTGGCTCAAGTGGTACAGTATTTATTCGCACTAGAAAGAAGGTGCTCGATGGTAAAGTAACCGATGTATGTTGGCAAGAGTGGAGTGTTGAAACAATAACCGATCCTAATGATGAAGACGCTTGGTATCAAGCAAATCCAAGCCTGGGATATTTCCTTATGAAATCAGCTGTTAAAAAAGAGTCTGGATCTATGGCATCCGATAGTTTTAATAAGATGCGTCTAGGGTGGGTAGCTGGTCTTGAAAGCAGCAGAGCAATTTCAGATGAACAGTGGACGCCATTGATAGTAAAGCAAGTAGAAGTACAAGAAAACGCCAATATGGTCTACGCAGTTAAGTTTGCTCCAGATAGGAGCGCTATATCATTAGCTGTTGGGGTTATTATGCCTGATGCTAAGGTCCATGTTGAGATTGTTGAACGCCGACCAATGAGTGCTGGAATTGCATGGGTCAGTGCGTGGCTATTAGAACGCTACAGAAAATGCAACAAGATTATTATTGATGGTGCTGCTGGAACACAGCTGCTTGTAGAGGAGCTGGTGCGCTCTGATAAGAAGATTAGCAAAAAGATACTCACACCTAACGTTAGAGAGGCTGGAGCAGCGTATGGATCGTTTCAGAATGCCATAGAGCAGCAAACACTCACTCACTTCAACCAGCCTGTGCTTAATTTCTCTATTCGAACTGTCAAAAAGAGAGATATAGGAAGAGATGGTATGTTTGGTTATGCCAGTATGAATAATGAGATACAAAGCGACCCAACTGAAGCAGCTGCAATGGCCCACTACGGTGCTATAAGATTTAAAAAGGATAGGAAAAATCATAGTAGTGGACAGCGCATTATGGTATAGTTCTAGTAACCTTTCACTTATACGGATTGAAAACTCCCTGTATAGAAAAGGAAGGCTAGAGTACCTCCATTCTCGGAAAGTGATCCATCGCCCGCCGATAGGTTATTTTTTGCTCATATGAAACTTGACAAATAAATAAATCTGTGCTAATATATAAACATGGAAAACTTCAAAATATACACCAATGGAAAATACGATATTAAAGCAAATTTAATTATGAAAGTAAAAGAAAAAGCACCACCTATTATTGATCGGGTTGATAGATTCTTTACTAACCATTAACAGATATACTTTAAGGATTTTATATACTATATAGAAATGTTTAATAAAAACATATTTATATACTATATAGAAACAGCATTTGAAAACTAAAGTTATAAACAGAATATCCACAGAAATTAAGGTATTTATCCACGGGTAATTGCTATTAAAATATTGTATGTGCTATATTTAATTAACATACAAAAAGACAAATAAATGGAGGGTAATAATGTCTTACACTATTAGTGAACAGAGGATCAACACTATGCTAGAGCGCATTGGTGAAGCAAAAGATCTTATAGATGATCAAAGGTTTCTCCCTTTTTATAGAGGGGTTCAAATTAGGCTTGAGAAGATGGGCAAAAAAGACGAGTGGCAAAAAATGATTGAAGCTGCAAAAGAAAAAACCAATCCTAAAAGGTACTTTGCCAAGCTATGCAAAATGGTAAGAGATGGAACATATCATTTTACAGAAAAAATTAAAAAGATTACACCAGACAGAGTGTTATTTATAACAGATAAAATAGTAAAATTTGGCTTCGGTAAATATCAAAAATATTGGATTAAAAAAGCTAATGAATTTATTAATGTTAATGGTATGTCTGGGTTTATAGACCTTATTGAATATGCCAGAGAAAAAGATATATCACAAAAGTACTTTGCTAGAGCAATCCTTAACTGTAAGTCACCAAAGAAATATTATTCAGAAAATATTCTATTGGAGAATAACAATGGTTAATTGGATAATTGAGATGATGATAATATTCTGGCCAGCCGTAATATTCATAGTAGCTATAGGAATGACTATACAGTTTTTCAGATTAAAATATTAGATATGATATATTTATATTAAGATCGTACATTAAAAATTTAAGACTGGTAGGTGCTACGGAGCGAAAGCTCCAGTCCGTGAAGACTTCTCAACTCCGGTTGAGTCGGCAGACGAGCGGGGTGGGCAAGAGCAAGCGCACATATAGCTAGCAATTCTTTGCCTCCTCCGTAGCATTTATCAGTCGTGTTGTAGGTATTTGGCGAGAGATAACAGACTCTAAAGAAAAACATCTGCTATAAAAAGGGATGGTCAACTAGCAGACCCATCCGTGAGTTTGTCTCGCACCACGTGCCTACAGTGCAGTTCATGGGCGGTAAAGTTACGTAAAGTCAATCGGCTTTACAAATTTCCTGCCTATGACAGTTGTAGATGTGTTGCTTGGCAGTAAGTGGCAGTCAGTGAGCTGTATAAGTGTCTATAGCATCGTATAGGGGGCTTGTAACGTCTTATACTGTGTACAAAGTTGTGAAGGTACTAACGACTAATTGTAACTGTGGGTCAAACCCCACCTTATTGCCAAGCACCATGTCTACAACAAAGTATTAAGCGTATAGTGCAGGCATAAGTATATGTAAATGGGCGGCTCAGTAGACTAATCAACTACGAAACAACTATTGGGACGGTGATGCCGTAGAATAGTGCCTAAGCATGGCTTTCAAATAACACAGTGAAGCTATTTATAGAGAACTTTATGTTTGCACCTTGCGCTTAATAGAATAACGGAGCGAGCCGAATATTAGATTGTCGGGATAGGTAACCACCTATATATGCTGGCGCAATTCCAGCCGCTCCGATGAAGTACCTACACAACTAGGAAGAGGAATGTATCTCAATGAAGAGCAGACTGAATCATTGTTTGATGTCATCACTTGTGCAAAAGAGTTTGTTTCCTTGTGGAATGAACAAGAGAGGTGTAGAAGCATACCTCAAACGACGTCGCAAGCATATGTCTTCAAAACAGTGGCGCAGGCTGCCTACAACATCTCGGTAGAGAGGCTTATGCTCGCCTATGCAAAAGCAAGCGAGTGTGGAGTTTCTGACGAACTACTAATGGAGCAAATCCACAAAGTATTACCAAGTGGTTTAGAGTTCACTATTAGTATCGAATACGACTGAGGAGGTGAGTATGGGGTTTCTCAAGAGGTTCGCTATCTGCCTGTTCGAGAATGGGTGGAGGGGTCTTTTTAGGCGAAAGCCATCAACCACTGTGGCATTGCTCACAGTAAGTTGATGGCTTTCGCCTAAAATTACTGTGAGCAATGCCACAGTGAAGACCCGAACCAAACAACCCTGTTCTAGGAGGTGTTCTATCTCGCCCCACCCGAGGCTGCTAATATCGGGTAATAATTACCTTGTTCTAGTCGGATGGCGATGCCCACCCTTGCCTCTGGCTAGAACTGGATAATTATAGGAAAAGTATGGCAACAAATTACACATGCAAAAAATGTAAAACAAAATTCTATAGATATAACACAGTATCCACTCTGTGCCCAAAGTGTGCTGCGTTAAAATATACAAAAAAAAGAAAAGCAATTAAAAAAATAGGTAAGCAAACAGACAAGTGGATGCAATTTAGAAGGGAGTGGATAAGAAAAACCCCGCCTCCTTATATTTGTTATTTACAAATAACTCCACAATGCCCGGTAGTTCTAAAGCTAGATACTTTAACCCTTGATCATGTCATTCCACGAAGCGGTGATCCAACACTAAGATATAATTCAAAAAACATTAAACCGGCATGCCATTGGTGCAATAGTAAGAAGGGATCTAAAAGACTAGAAAATTTAAAATAAAAAAGTATTGACAAACGGTGGGGGGTTTAATATTATAGAGGTAGGCATACATAAATGGAGGAAAAATATGCAGCAGTATAAAAAACAAAAACCTAACCAAAACAAACTAACTTTAATATCAGTTATTGGATTATCGTTATTTCTACTAGCAACGATCCAATATGTAATAACTGAACGTCGCATTACTAATATGCACCTTTACGCCATAGAAAATAATTGTAAGTGGCAGTACAACGGTAGCTTATATACAGATGATCGCGACTATACATGCAAATAATGGAGGTAACTATGAAGCTATTTAAAAAGAATATTAAACCATCAGGCAGAGTCCATGAGCCTATTCCTGAGATTGATGTTACATACAACCAAGTTCTAGATTACTTAGTTGGGCTACCAAAGACCGAGTACGATCGAGTTATTAAGGTAGCTAACGTCTACAGAGAAGCCGATAAAAAAGCAGCTCAAATACTTGGCACTAAAAATACGCCAGCAATTACCTTAGAAGGTGAAGCCACTGAGGAAATTCTTGATCAGCTCTTAGATGCAGACGAAGAAGACAAAAAATAACTATGAAACCATACGTTGACATATTTAAAAAGCCTATAAAAAAAGAAGAGGTTGCTGCCGCTGCAAATTTACTTGTCGGCGCAAACAGCACCTCTACACTTGCTGTCAGACAGCATCTAGGCATTGGTTTTGGAAGAGCGGCCATAATTGTAAAAGTTCTAAAAGATGCAAACGTTATAGCAGAAAATCAATCAACAGTTCTATTAAAAAATCAAAGCGAAGCAGTGAATGCTGCACTGAGACAACTAAAACGAGGAAAGAAATAAGGGGTTACTATGCAAATTCAAATAGGTTTTATTGGATTCTTAACACTACTATTCATTGCAATGAAGCTATTGCCAGATGGGAATGGCAGCACAGTAATTGATTGGTCGTGGTGGTGGGTGCTCTCTCCTATGTTGATTTATATTGGAATAGTTAGTCTATTCTTTATAACCGTCCTTATAGGCGCTGTAATAGCCATAGCTAAAAGGAACTGAACCAATGCAGTTAAGACATCTTTCAGGAAAGGTACTACGCGAAGGCACTGAGATGCTACTCATATTTAGAGTAAACGGCAAGTACTATCCTGCAACTGATTTTAACTGCGAAATAATGGACACCTGGTTACATACAGGCAACAAAAAATATTTAGATAACTTAGAAAACGAAATGGAGGACTAGGATATGAAACGCAACACATTACTGAATATTATCGTGATGGCCATAGTATCAGTGAGCATAAGCGCATTTATGCCTACTCAAAAACAAAGCCCTACAGGAGCAACTGAATCAAATACTAAAACACAGTGTCCAGCAGATACCGAAAAGGGCAAATACTTTTTAAGAGGCTATGATAAAGCAACAGGAGAAGCTATTTGTGGCTTCACTTACTATAATGCTTGCCCATACTTCGAGGCAGCTGAAGCCGGTACACAAGAATGTGAGAACGCTAAGCCAACACCTGAACAAATGAAGCCTTGGAAGCCAGAAGAGCAGTCATCTAAATCAACTTTAAATCAGTGTGGAGAATTTTAGAATGAGCTATCCAAAAACAGAGGAGATTGCAGTTTCTTTAACTGTTAATGCAAACTTCTTATTAGAAGGATGGTTAGTATATTATGGAGTATTAATGCGTCAGGCTATGAAAAGTGATCATGAAAAAGATGAAGTTATTAAAGCATGTAAGCGCATTATAGAAGATCTAGAGGCTGATAATGAATGGAAAAAATAAAGCATGGCGTGATGCAGCAGATAAGCTCCTAGAAGCTCTTGCTAAAGATAACCAATACATTGTTGCAGATATGATGATTGTGTTCCTAGAATCAGCTGGATATGGATTAGATGATTACTCAGCCCTTGGAGGTGTATTTAAACGCGCTGCAAAAGCCGGAATTATTAAGCGTGTTGATCGACCAGGAAAACAAGCACTTTGGTTTAGCAAATTATATAAGGGGAACAAAATATGATAAATATATTAATTGGTATTGTGCTATTAGCCTTAAATGCAGGTGTAGCAATTATTGGCGAAAGTGGTCTAACTTGGTGGACAGTTGTTGGCACAACTTCAGGCGGGATAATGGTTGGTCTTGGGATAGGACCAGAATCATGACTAAACTTGATGTAGGTGCTGCAGGTATGAGGATAGATGATACACATGCTGGTGCTGGAGGCGGTGGAAAATCAAGTATCGAGCCAATTTATGCCGTTATGCCACTAACAATAGAGCAGATATTAGATAACTTAACCTCAGCAGGACACACTAAAGGTTGTGGAGAGTTCTTATCAGCCCTAGAAGCCATACAAAAGCTAATAGAAGAGAAGGTGATAGGAGCAAACACTGAATACGAATGTATTAGACAGGACTTCGGTGTTATGAAAATAACGAATGATTTAAAAGACAAGCAACGAGCTAACCTCAAAAAAGTTATGAAAGGAGAGGAGTAGCTATGAGTAAACCTAAAGACACCAATCAAGCTAGTGAGCTATACGAGCTATGCAAGGAAGTGTATAAGAGGACTGGGTGGAGTGACACACTAGTAAAACATTCAAAAGATAAACATGCGCCAAATCCGCTAGTTGTCGAAACTGTGTATGAAAAGTACGTTGGCGTATACGAGAATGCAGTAGGTTGTGACGAGTGCGAGGGTGAGTACAGCCTTGAGGGCTTAACCCCTCTCTACACCTCCGACTATCTACTAGAGAAGCTGCCACACTATTCACCTACCGCAATACATCGGCTTACCCTTCAGCCTGTCGCCAACCATGGTATGTGGGCTGCTAGTTATGACGATACAAACCGTCGAGAAAGCAGCGTCGGAGTACATAGTGCTGACACCCCACTCAAAGCCCTCCTAAAACTAACAATAGCCCTCTCAGAGGCAGGAGAATTAAAATGACCAATCAAGCTAGTGAAGATATAGATAGAATATTATCTAAGTATGAAATGGGATTTGTAACTCACGGAAAAGATGTCAACGTGCATGTAGCTAACTTCAAAGAAGAATTATATGCTATCATTCGCACCGAAAAGCTCAAGCTATTAGCAGAGGTGAGGGAGCGAGTGGTGGGTGAAGATGAAAGCGCCTACTCCGAAGACCGAACCAGATACTTCGAGCATATCTTCCATCAAAATAACCTGCGAGCTGAGCAACGCAACAAATTAACCAAACTGGAGGCAGAGCTATGACAGATAACATACAAGAGATAGATGAGATACTAGAGCGATACCGACTACACGCTAATATGGCTTACTCAGAGGTGGAGGACAACCTTCGTACTGCCGAGGAGTTTAAGACCCTAGCTCTGCCGAAAGTTTTAGCCGAAGCCGAGCAAGCCCTACTCGACTGGCACAATAAGCAGGTTGAGGCAGTGCTGGATAGGCTAGAAGCACAATGGGGTGAAACCATAGACAACACACTGGGGAAGCCTATAAGGATTAAGTTTGTTTCCGTTTCAGCCATCGAAGCCGAACGTAACAAGCTAAAGGAGTTAGATTTATGAGTACAGATAAAGAGCTAGGTTTACCATTTGGTAAGATGCGCAAAATAAAAATAGCCTTTGATGTAGACGGTACATTACGTTGTAACTGCACCGATACTTGTACTGACCCAAACGAAAGAATTGTCGAATTGTTTAAGATACTGCAAACTTTTAAGAACACAGACCTTTATGTTTGGTCTGGTGGCGGTGGACCATATGCCTACCAGTTTGCAAAGCGCTTTGGTCTCAAGATTAGCGTTATGAAGTGTATCAGTAAAATTGGTGCGCCAGAGATGGACATCGCCATTGATGATATTCAAGACACCGCCATTGGTAACATTAACTTAATAGTAAAGGAGTTAGATTTATGAGTGCAGATAAAGAGCTTTCCAACCTTAACAAGAAAGTAGGTAAGTAAAATGAGTAAGATAAATAACGAAATAAGACTGCATCGTGAAGAAGCACACTTGGCTGGTCGTATAGAAGAAGCTCAAAGTATTAGAAGCTCATATACAAAGCAAGATGGTCCAACCTCTATATTAAATAGTGTTTTAGATAAAAGACTGAAAAAGTATCGTAAAAAATTACAAAATGTCTTTAGCAAACACAAGGATCAGCAATCCCCACCTAACATTGAGGGTGAAGATACGTTGAGAAAAGAATTACAAGACATGGTTCTTGAAATAGGTAGGCAAGTAACTGATGCGTATGTGATAAAAAACGGTTTATGGGAAGGCATAAGCATACAGAATCAAAGAACTATTGATAAGTTTGTAAAACGAATATCTAAACATCAAGCCACTATAGAGCGAAATGCAAGAATAGATGAGCTTAAAAAACTTAGAAATACAGGACAGATAAGTAGTTTTGTCGAAGATGCTTTTATTATAATCCCTGCAATAAATCGAAGATTAGCCTACCTCAACCAACCTAATAAGGAGACATAACCAATGAGTAAAACACCCTGCAACT
>CAYXZE010000002.1:0-36629 GCA_964469395.1 uncultured Luteolibacter sp. | reverse complement strand
GCTTGCTGGTGCTGGACGGCGTGGCCGCATTCGTGCGCGGCGACGGCGGCGGCGGCCACGGAGTTCACCCCGTAAACGCTTTCACTGAGATTCACGGTTTTTTTCGTCGGATCGTAGTGGTCCGTGAGCTGGCCGGGGACGCTGATGATCCGCACGTCGTTGATCCCGTGCTGGCGGAGCATGGCCTCGGCGACCTGGGCTCCGGTCATGCGGATCGGAATCTGCGAATACTCGTGAAACCGGCGTTTGAGCGTGCTGCTGATGAGCATGCTGGCCAGGAAGGAAACCCCGATGATGAGAATGTAGGTCATCGAGAAACCGCCGGGCGCATACCCGACTTGGGCGAGTGAGAAGAATTCGGAAATCATGGCGGGACTCTAGGGGAACGAGAGGTCTCCGCAACTGATTTCCCGGTGGAAAACGGCCGGAAAATTCCACCGGACTTGGAGAATCGCCCGCTCCCGCGCGAAATGACGGGCATCCGCATCCGCAAATGTCTTGGCGATCCTGTTTGAGAATTGTATGAGCTTTTTCCATGAAACCGGGAATCCGTTCGTTTTTCATGATGCTGATCCTCGCGGCACCGCTGGCGCACGGGGACACGATCGCGGATCTTACCGCGAAGGCCGAGGCCGGAGAGGTCGCGGCGCAGCTCGAACTCGCTGACACCCTCGCCAAGGGCCGGGGGGTGGAAAAGGATGAAAAGGAGGCCGCGAAGTGGTATTTGAAAGCCGCCGAACAGGGAAATCCCGAAGCGCGGCTGTTTATGGGAAGCGCGTATCTGCGCGGGCGCGTTTTCCGCCGGGATGGCGGGGAAGCGGCGAAATGGTATCTGCTGGCGGCGGAGCAGGGAAACGCGGCGGCGCAATGCCAGATCGCCCGGATGCACATGACCGGCACGGGAGTCCCCAAGGATGACGTGCAGGCCTGGAAGTGGGCGGATCTCGCATCCGCCCAAGGCAATTTGGCGGCGAGAAACCTGCTCGCCATTTTAACAAGGCGGATGACCCCCGCGCAAATCCAGCAGGCCCGGGAGCTCGGTCGCCTGCCTTTGGAAACGCCCGGACCGGAGCTGCCCGCGGAAGAGCCGCCCCCGCTTCTGGAGCCCATCAAGCCGGAGGATCTGGAGCCGGGAACGGATTGAAACCGGTTCACGCGGCTCATCCGCCGGAATATTTGTTAGCACGCGTTTTCCCGCTTCAATGAGATTGACATCTGACATTCATTTCATGCAGTATGATCGCTGAAATTAAGGAACTGTTAACATTATGTACACTCCCCCCCGCCACTCACCCAGGAAAGCCGCCATCCAGGCGGCTTTGATTTCAATTTCGGCAACTTGCGTCTTGAACGCGCAAAGCTTCACGACCCGCTCCGCGACCTTCGATCCGTTCGGAGTCAACGGCCCCCTGCCATTTGGCCAGGCTTTGGAATTGGCGGACGGCATCGCGTTCAAGGGAGGATTCGGTTATGGAATCGGGATTCAATCCATCTATGATTCCAATTTCTTCCAAACGGAAAATCACGAGGAGAGTGAATTTTCCACCAACCTGCTGCCGGTCATCAGCTACACCACGGATCCGGAAGGCGGAGCCAGGGTGACGATCTCCGCGAACTATCAGCCGGTCATCCGGCTTCACTCGAACCATTCCGATTTCAACGGGATCGATCAGTGCGGCAATGTCTCGATCATCATTTCCGGCGCGCGAACGACGATCAGCGCTTATGCGGGCTTCTCCCAGGAGTCCGGCACGGATCAGCTCGCCGGAGGATACGTTACCGGAACCGCGATCAACCTCGGGATTCGCGGCCGCTATCAACTGGCTCCGAGAACTTCCATTCACGCCGGCTTGACGACATCCATTTCCGATTATGACGAGAACTTCGCCGAGGGGTTTGACGGCTACACCGCGAATTTCGGCGGATTCTGGGCCGCCACCGAGCGGTTCAGCTTCGGCCCGAACATCAGCTACTCCACGAGCCGTTCGGACATCTCGGGAACCCGTGACGCCTGGGGATTCTCCATGCAGGCCGCTTACGCCGCCTCGGAAAGAATCAGGGTGGCGGGCTCTCTCGGTGTCGAGCATTCGAAAAACACGGACGACTTCGAGTCGGACGGCGTCAATCTCACCGGAAGCCTCAACGCCATCTATCAGATCAACGAATTGTGGTCGTGGCGCGTCGCCATCGAATCCGGAGTCGTTCCGTCCCCCACCCGGGCGAACCACATGATCAACAACTGGTCGGCCTCTACCGACGTGACCCGCAAGCTGGTGATCGGCTCGCTGGGATTCGGAATGGATTACAATCATTCCATCTACGACCGGGTGGGGCCCGCGGGAGCCGACCCGGAAGACGAGGAAACCATCGGATTCCTGTTGTTCTATCAGCGCACGTTCTTTCTCGACCGCGTGGGATTCAACACCTCTCTCCGTTATTCGGTCAACGACGGCTCGCGCGAATGGTCGCAGCTCCAGTTGAGCGCCGGCCTGAACATGGCTTTCTGAAACGGACGGCATGCCGGACCGGAAAAACGGCACCGGTTTCCCGGCCGGATATGATAATTGGTTCGCTGTTGTCAATTGTTAAACAAACCGAATCATATAATGAACCGGCCGCTCGATTTTACGCGATCACGTGCTTGCAATTCTACAAATTCTAGTCATCATGCAAACGTAAAGGTCCCGCTCGATTGATCTTCATGAAAGAAGATCGAATTGACCATCCCCCTCCCCCGAAGATGAACCCAGTCGATGACCATCGATCCGATCCTGAAAAATCGGCGACGCGCGCGCTCCCGCGGGGATTCCCGACATTCGGACCGCCTGATGGCGGACCGAGATTCCCAGCCACACCCTCCGGTGTGATGCTTCGTGATTCCTTGAAGGAATGACCGCCTGATGTTTAGCCAAACAGTAACGAACCGCCTCATTCCGATAGATCGACGGCATGCCCGTCCGCCCGCGAACCGACATTGGAAAAAGAAGAGTCCGGCCCCGGCCTCCCCGGGAACACCGTCTCATTTTTCCGGACAAACAAACACATCTCCCTTCTTTTGGTTTTAGCGCCTCCCCGCCTAAACGACCATGGGCGGCAGCGTATCAAGGCCACCCTTCGCCAATCATGTCATTCGGATGAATTGCCATTTAATCCACATGAAATATCAATCTTTCCGACCTCTTACGCGATCACGGAACACTCCGTATTTTCTTGCGGCGTTTCCATGGGTTTGCTAGAAGCCGGATCCTCCTGATGATTCCCCCCCTATTCTATTTAAAAAATGATGAATTGACCCATTCCGCAGCTCACCCAATCCGCCCGGTTTTCCCAGCCCTCTCCCCCCTCCCCCTGTGAACACTATCCCCAGACGACTCAGTCGTCACACCTCACCCCGTCCCCGTTCGAGCCACCTTTCAGCCAACCGATCCGCCCGAAGGCGCGTCGGATTCGCGAGAGTTCCCATACTTCGGATCCAGCATCCCCACCCGATTTCCGGGGATCATGCCTCCGACACAAATCCGCACATTCCGGCCTGGAAGCGCGCGTTCGACATCGCCCTGACATTGTCCCTACTGCCAGTTCTAATGATCCTGGCATCCTGCGTATTCATCTGGATCCGCGTGGTGTCGCCGGGCAATGTGCTTTTCCGGCAAACGCGGATCGGTCGCGGCGGCAAACCGTTTACGATCTATAAATTCCGCAGCATGAATCTCAGCGTGGCGACCCGGGTTCACGAGAATCATGTGATGGATCTGATCCGTCACAACAAGCCGATGACCAAACTCGACGCATGCGGCGACTCGCGCCTGATCCGGGGTGGCGGCCTGCTCCGCACCACGGGTCTCGACGAACTGCCGCAGTTTTTCAACATCCTGCGCGGAGAAATGAGCCTCGTCGGTCCCCGCCCCTGCCTGCCGAGAGAATTCGAGATCTATCATGAAAACCATCTGCTGCACCGCTTCGACGTCCAGCCCGGACTGACCGGGCAATGGCAGGTGGAGCGCAACGAATCCACGACGTTCAGCGACATGGTGCGGATGGATGATGACTATGTGGATCACCTGTCTCCGGCCAGGGATATGCAAATCCTGCTCAGGACCCCGATCGCCGTGCTCGGCCAGATGACGGCATGCGACCGGGCGAAAATCCCCGGCGGCGGCGACCGGCGGCAGGCCGTCCGCACGGGAAGCCGCTCCACCCATCCCGCGTTCCTCCCCGCCACGGGCATCAACCACAAACTCTCCCACTGAGTATGAACCGCAGTCTATCCATCGGAGTGGTGGGGCTTGGCTATTGGGGCCCCAACCTCGCCCGCAACTTCAGCCAATTGCCGGGATGCCGTCTAGCAGCATTGTGCGATTTGGATCCGGATCGTCTGGAAAAAATCAGTCCCCGCCATCCGGGAGCCGCCCGGTATGCCAACTACGAAGAAATGTTGGAGAAGGCGGATCTCGACGTGGTAGCCGTGGCGACACCGGTTCCCAGCCACTTCCAGGTGGCTAAGGCGGCCTTGCTCGCAGGCAAACACGTGCTGGTGGAAAAACCGTTGGCCGCGAGCGTCTCGGAATGTGGAATTCTGATCGAGCTGGCGAAGTTCAAGGGACTCCAGCTCATGGTCGGACACACCTTTCTTTATTCGTCGCCGATCCAGATAATCCGCAAGATCGTCGATTCCGGAGAGATCGGGGAAATCCGCTATATCAACAGCCAGCGACTCAATCTCGGCCTGTTCCAGAAAGACATCAATGTGGTTTGGGATCTGGCTCCTCATGATATTTCCATCATTCTGCATTTGCTGGGACTGAAGCCGGACTTCGTCAATTGCCAGGGAAACGCCCACATCACTCCCGGCATCGAGGACGTTTCGAATCTGTCGCTGAGTTTTCAAACCGGCCAGTTCGCCACGATTCAGAACAGTTGGCTGGAACCGAGGAAGGTCCGGCAGATGACCATTGTCGGCACCCGCAAAATGATTGTTTACGACGACATCGAGCCGATGGCGAAAGTCCGCATTTACGACACGCGGGTCGAGCGGCCGCCTCATTACGACAATTTCGGCGAGTTTCATTACTCCTATCATTACGGAGACTGCTTCGCGCCGTATATCGAGCAGTTCGAGCCCTTGCGGCAGATGTGCCAGCATTTCATCCACGGGATTCTGAGAGGAACCCCGTCTATCAGTTGCGGGAAAAGCGGCCTGGAGGTGGTCAGGATTCTTGAGGCCAGCTCCAAATCCCTGAAGGCAAACGGGGCGGCCGTGACCGTCGCGACTCCGTTCGAACCCTGCCGGGCCGTGCCCGCAGCAAGCGGACGAATCCACAAAGCGCAAGGCAAAGCCCATGGACGCTACACTGCGAATATCGCCTGATGTGGTGCTCGGCAAGGACGTGAAACTTGCCGGATTCTGCAATCTTTACGGTTGCGGAATCGGCGACGGCACGAAGGTCGGGACGTTTGTTGAAATCCAGAAAGGCGCGAGAATCGGAGCCCGGTGCAAGATTTCCAGCCATTCCTTCATCTGCGAGGGGGTAACGATCGAAGACGGGGTTTTCATCGGGCACGGCGTCATTTTCGTGAACGACCGGTATCCCAGGGCGGTGAATCCCGACGGCTCCCTCCAAACCGAGAACGATTGGGAATGCCAGCACACCTTGATCAAACGGGGCGCGTCCATCGGCTCCGGCACCACGCTTCTGGGCGGGATCACCGTTGGCGAGAACGCGCTTGTGGGCGCGGGCAGCGTCGTCACCAGGGACGTTCCCGCGAATTCACGGGTTGCCGGCAACCCCGCTAGATTGTTAGATCAATTCTGAACCCAAGAAGATGAATGTTCCGTTTATCAACTTGAAGGCGCACCACGCCCGTCTGAGAGGCGAGCTGGTCGCGGCCATCGAAGAGGTCATTGCCGCAAGCGCCTTCGCCGGCGGGCCGTTTGTCAGTCGCTTCGAGGAAGACTTCGCCGGCTATTGCGGCGTGAACCACGTGGTGGGTGTCGGCAGCGGAACGGATGCGCTGTGGCTGGCGCTGCGCGCTCTTGGAATCGGTCCCGGCGACGAGGTGATCACGGTGCCCATGACTTTCATCGCCACCGTGGAAGCGATCAGCCGCACGGGCGCGCAACCGGTGTTTGTCGATATTCATGAGACAACCTGCAACATGAATGCCGCGGGTTTGGAGCGGGCGATCACGCCGCGCACGAAGGCGATTCTGCCGGTGCATCTTTTCGGGCGGATGGCGGATATGGAGCCCATCATCGCATTTGCAAAACGGCACGGACTTTTCGTCGTGGAGGACGCCGCTCAAGCGCATGGCGCGGACTATCAGGGAAAGCGGGCGGGAAGTTTCGGCAACGCCGGATGTTTCAGTTTCTATCCGGGAAAAAACCTCGGAGCCCTGGGCGAGGCCGGCGCGGTGACGACCGACGACGCCGATCTGGCGGACAGGATGCGCATCCTGCTGGATCACGGCCAGAGCCGGAAGTATTGCCACACGACCGAAGGCTGGAACTGCCGCATGGATGGAATCCAGGCCGCCGTTCTGCGCCTGAAACTGCGGGAACTGGACCGCAATAACGCGAAGCGGCGCAAAATCGCAGACCGGTATGACAAGGCCTTCGCCGGACTGCCTGATCTCGTGCCGCCGATTTCCGATCCTGCGGGAAATCCCAGCCACCACCTTTACGTGGTCCGGGTTCCCGACCGAAAGGGATTCATGGAAGCGCTTCTGAAAAAAGGAATCGCCTCAGCCATCCACTACCCGGTTCCGGCGCATCTTCAGGAGGCCTTCGCCCATCTGGGTCTCGGCCCCGGCTCCTTTCCCGTTGCGGAGCGTTGCGCGGAGGAATTTGTCTCGCTGCCGATGTTCCCCGAATTGAGTTCCTCGCAAATCAGCGCGGTGATAGACGCCGTGGAGGAAGCCGTGGAAGCCGGACTTCCCGTATAGTCCGGCATGCGAAATCTCACCCGCGCCCCTCATGGTTGAACCCCTCCAGACCATCGCTTGCGGAAAGGCCCGCCAATCCGGAATCCGGGTCGAGCGAATCGACCCGTTAGAGGATCCGGCCTGGGACGCCATGGTCGCCGCCCGGCGGGATCACTGGATTTTTCATCGCGCGGCATGGGCGCGGGTGTTGGCGGAAACTTACGGGCACCGGCCGTTTTACCTCAGGATTTCAGTGGATGGAGCCGAGGCGGCGCTGGTGCCCTTGATGGAGGTCAACAGTTGCCTCACCGGCCACCGCGGCGTTTCACTTCCTTTTTCGGATTTCGCCGGCCCCCTGTGGACCGATCCCGCCCGGTCCGCCCCGGTTTACACCGCGCTTTTGGAACTCGCCGCCGAACGGAAATGGAAGCATCTCGAAATGCGCGGCGGACCGGTTCCTCCCGCGAATGCAAAACCATATCTAACTTATGATGCCCATCGGCTGGATCTGGGACGGAGCGCCGAATCGGTCGGACGCGGGCTCGATCCATCCGTTAGACGCGCCGTCCGCAAGGCGGAAAAAAGCGGAATGAAAGTCACCGTGGAACACGGAGCGGACGCCATGGAGGCATTCTACGAACTTCACGAAAAAACCCGCAGACGCCACGGACTCCCGCCCCAGCCGTTCGGATTTTTCCAATCCATCGCGACGCATCTGGTCGCCCGCGGACTCGGCGAGGTCGTTCTGGCCAGGCTCTCCGGCGTGCCGGTGGCCGGCGCGGTTTTCCTGCAATCCGGCGGCCGGGTGATTTACAAATTCGGAGCCTCGGATGCCGCGCACTGGCCCTTGCGGCCGAACCATCTGGTGATGTGGACGGCCATCCGGCACTCCATCGGCCTCGGCCGCCAATGCCTGCATTTCGGCCGGACTTCACAAACGGATGAAGGGCTTTCCCGCTTCAAGCGTTCCTGGGGAGCCGACTCCGAAATCATCCGGTATTTCCGGCATGGTTCGCACGTCAACGCCTGGGATCGCGCCCGCCATCCCGCGGCGGAAAGCCACCCGTTGATTTTCGGCCGCCTGCCCGTCTCCATCAATCGCTTCGCAGGGCGCCTGATCTATCCGCATCTCGATTGAAACTCCGCCCCCCATTCATCATCATGAAACCTCAACCCAAGGACCGCGCTCCAAGCAAATTCAGCATTCACGACGCGCTTTACATCGTGTTCAAACACAAGTGGAAAATCTCCATTCTTGCCCTGATCGGATTTTCAGTCGCCGGCGCCATGGCCTACCGGATCATGCGGGAGCCGAGCTATGAATCCGTCGCCAAACTGATGGTGCGCTATCTCGTGGAGCGCACGGCCGTCGATCCCGAGGCCGGAGACCGCATGATGAGCGGCGGCATGCTCGCGGAAATGGAGATCCTGATGAGCCGGGACACCGCCATCGAAGTCGCCGAGGCGATCGGCCCCGCGAATTTGTTACCGGATGCCGAGACTCCCCCCTCCGCGATCGAGGCGGCGGGAATCATTCAAAACGGCCTCATGGTCATGACTCCCCCCGGAGCCACGCGCTACGGTCCGTCCAATTTGCTATATCTTACCTATCGGAACTCCGATCCGAAAATCACCTCGCGCGTTCTATCCGTATTGATCCAGACTTATTTCAGAAAACACCTCGAACTCCACCGCTCCACCGAAACGTTCTCCCAGGTCTCGAAACAAACCGATGAGGCCCGGAGCAAATTGCGCCTGACCGAGGAGGAAATCAACCAGCTCAAGAACAAATCCGGAGTCCTCACCATCGGAGCCACGATGCAGGAATTCGAGACCAGAAAACAAACGATCCGGGAGCACTTGATGGCGGCGGAAGCCCAACTGGCGGAACAGCGCGCCAAGGTTGCCGCATTGAAAAAATCGCAAACCCCGGAATCGGACGGGCAGGCGGGAACCCAGGCCGCCCCGCCGGAAGGAAACGGCGGAGACAATCCACAGGCCACCGCCGAAGTGACGGAAGCCAAACGCAAGCGCACGCTGGCCCTCGCCGAATACGGCAACCTCGCCCAGCGGGCCATGCTGTTCCAACAGCGGAGAAACGAGCTGTTAGTCCTGCGCAAGCCCGGCGATCCGATGGTGGCCGCGCTTGACCGGCAAATCTCCGACGCGCAAAAACGCCTGCTCGATCTGGCGGAAAAACATCCCGATTTGTTCGGAAAATCAGCCACTCCCCAATCGACGCAATCCACCGCCCCGGTCCTGAGTCTTGATGATGAAAAGGCGATCGAGTCCGCGTTCGAAGCGAAGCTGGAAACCATCAAGGGCCAGGCCAAGGGACTGGAAACCGAGGTCGCCCGAATCTCCGCCCTCGGGTTCCAGTTGCAGGATCTGGAGCGGCGGCGGCAGCTTGAGGAAGATAAATACCGCTATTTCCAATCCAGTCTGGAAAAGGCGCGTCTCGACGAGACGCTGGATCCCAGCAAGATTCCTAACATCAGCGTGGTGCAGAACCCCTCGCCGCCGGAGAAGTCGATCGACGCGAAAGCATTGAAACTGATTCTCGGAATCGCCAGCTCCGGACTGCTCCTGGGACTGGCACTCGCGTTCCTGATCGAAATGGTGATCGACCGCCGCGTCTCCAGCCCGGTTGAAATCCGGACCCGCCTGCAATTGCCGCTGATGATGTCCATCCCCTACATCCGCTCGAAGGATGCCATCGTAAAACTCCTCGGAACGAACGCGGATCGCGGATTGCCCGAATATTCCGAAAACATCCGGCTCTCGCCTGATACGAAAGTCAACGGCACGGCCATGCCCGACCGGTCCGGCGAGCATTTCATCACTCCTTATACCGCCGCCATTCACGACCGCATCATCTTCAACTTCCAGATCAACAACATCACCCACAAGCCGAAACTGGTGGCTCTAACCGGATTGTCGCAGGGGGCGGGCACGTCAACCATCGCCGCCGGACTGGCCAGGGCATTTGCGGACAACGGGGACCGGAAGGTCCTGCTGGTGAATCTGGATCCCGAGACGCCCGGCGTGCTGGAATATCATTCGAATTCACTCTTCAAGGCGCTGGAAGACTCACAATCCGAGCGGTTTCGCGGGACCACGAGAAACCTCTATTTCGCGAGCGCCTCGACGCGGCGCGATGGCAGGAGCGCCCACGCGCTGGCTCCGGCGGATCTTCACCGCCTCATGCCGCAACTCGTGGCGAGCGACTTCGACTACATTGTTTTCGACATGCCGCCGATCGGGCCGACGAGCCCCACGCTCACCATGGCGGGATTCATGGACAAGGTGCTGCTGGTGCTCGACGGCAACCGCACCACCCGGGAAAACCTGAGCTGGGCGTATGCCGAGCTTGAAAAGGCGAAAGCCGACGTCTCCTGCGTTTTCAACAAGGCCAGGAATCACGCGCCGCAGTGGGTGCAGGGCGATGTCTGATAGACCGCCTGAAAAACAAGGAGGGCGGTATCCGATCGCCCGTCCATGGGGCCGGCGGACGCATTCCGCCGCTCTTGATTTTCCATCCCGAACCCCACCTCAACTCCCTGATTGATTTCATGATGGCGACTTCGGAATCATTGATGACCCGGCTATACTATACGGTGAAACCGTTCGTGCCGTTAAGCTTGCGGTGGGCGTTGCGGCGGAAGCGCGCGGTGGGCATCCGCGAGCGGAATGCCGGGGTCTGGCCGATCCATCAGGCAGCGGGAAAACGCCCTGAAGGCTGGCCGGGATGGCCCGGCGGCAAGCGCTTTGCCTTCGTGCTGACTCACGATGTCGAAAGCAGGAACGGCCTTGGCAAGGTCCGGGATCTGGCGGAACTTGAAATGAAAATGGGCGTCCGCTCGTCATTCAATTTCATTCCGAAAGGCGGCTACCCGGTGAGTGACCGGCTTCGGGAATGGCTTGCCGCCCGGGGATTCGAGGTCGGCGTCCATGATCTCCACCATGATGGAAAACTCTATCGGTCGCGCAGCGTCTTCAACTCCAAGGCACGGCAAATCAACCAGTATCTGCGGCATTGGGGGGCCTCCGGTTTTCGCTCGGGATTCATGCTCCGCCAGCTCGACTGGCTGCATGATCTTGATTTGGAATATGACGCATCCACCTTCGATACGGACCCCTTCGAGCCGCAGGCCGACGGATGCCGGACGATTTTCCCGTTCCTGGTGCCTCCTGCCGGCGGACAAAAAGGCTCCGGCTATGTGGAGCTGCCCTACTCGCTGCCACAGGACTCCACCCTGTTCCTGTTGCTGCGGGAGAAATCCGCGGAAATCTGGTTGCGCAAACTCGATTGGATCGCCGAGCACGGCGGACTGGCGCTGGTCAACATTCATCCGGACTACATGGATTTCGACAAATCCGACTTCTCCTCATTCCGCTATCCGGCATCGCTGGTCGAAGACTTATTGAAATATCTGCACGATCGCTATCAGGGAGAGTTCTGGAATCCCCTGCCACGGGATCTGGCCGCCTGGTTTCGCCAAACCCAGGGCGATGCGCCGATCACCTCCTGACTTCCGTTTCAACAATTCCCCCCATGATCAGGCTCCGTCACAAGATGTTGATCCGGGCGATCCGCGTGCTGGATCAAGCGGCACTCATCACAACCGCGCTGGGAGTGATCTACTTCCAGCCCGGGTCGGACCCGTTCAGGGAGCGGAAACTGATCCCCCTGCCGGGCCAGGTTCTGGACTCGCTGGCGATTATCGTGCTGGTGCTGGGCTGGCTTGGAATTTTCGACTATTGCATCCGTTACAAGGCGGACCGGCTGGTGAGCCTGAAGATGCAGTTGAAAAGCCTGGTCAAGGCGACGACGCTGGCGGCATTCTGGCTGCTGTTAGTAAGCGCGCTCTTTTCGATCCACCGGGTCGATACTCTCAAAGTCGCGGTATTCTGGGTGGTGGTGACGCTGATCGGATTGGCGAGCCGGATGGGATTGAATCTCTTTTTAACCAGCGCGCGCCGGTCCGGCTTCAACTATCGCTATCTGCTCATTGTCGGACTGAATTCACGCGCCGCCGAGCTTGCCGAAAAGATCGAATACCGGCCCGAGCTCGGATACAAGCTCGTCGGCTATGTCGCGGAGTCCGAGGAATCCAAAACACGATGGGAAGCGGAGGAGCGGGGCGGGGTGGTGCTCGGCATGGTCGAGGATCTGCGGAAAATCCTGGAAACCGAGCGGGTTGACGAAATGCTGGTCTGCCTGTCGGTCGATGCCAAATTCCGGACGGTGTCCAAGATCATCGCGGACTCCAGGGATTTGGGCATCGTGCTGAGAATCGTGCCGGACGCGACCGAGGGGGCGCTGTTGAGGAAAGTTCACATCGAGCAATTCGAGAACGAGTATATGGTCACCTTTTTCCGCGAGCAGTTGTTACTGCAATTGCTGGTGAAGCGGATCATGGACATCGCGGTGTCGTCTTTCGTGCTCGTGGTGCTTTCGCCCGTGATGGCGCTGGTGGCCTTGATTATCAAGGCCACCAGTCCGGGGCCGGTGATCTTCGCGCAAGACCGGGTGGGCATGAACCAGCGGAGATTCCGCCTCTACAAGTTCCGCTCCATGGTCATGGATGCGGACGAACGCAAAAAAGAACTGGTCCATTTGAACGAACTCGACGGGCCGGCTTTTAAAATGACCAACGATCCGCGAATCACCCGCATCGGCCGGATCATCCGCAAGGCCAGCATCGACGAGCTGCCACAATTGTTGAACGTGCTGAAGGGCGAGATGAGTCTCGTGGGACCGCGCCCGCCGCTGCCGGATGAGGTTTGCAAATATCAATGGCTGTTCCGCCGCCGGCTTTCGGTCAAACCGGGAATCACCTGCGTCTGGCAGGTCAGCGGCAGGAACGGCACGACCTTTGACGAGTGGATGCGCATGGACAAACAGTATGTGGAAAACTGGTCGTTGCTGCTGGATTTGAAAATCCTCCTCAAGACCATCCCGGCGGTCATCTTCTGCCGCGGCGCGTCCTGATAGATCATGAATCCAGGATCGCTGGATTTCAACCTCTCCCCGAGCATGCCGGCATTCCCCGCAGTTCCCAAAATCCTCGCGATTTCATCCGGCGGCGGGCATTGGGTGCAGTTGCTCAGATTGCGGCCGGCATTCGAGGGGGCGAGCCTGATTTACGCCACGGTCAACCCGGGATACCGCGCCGATGTCGCAGGCTGCGAGTTCCGCCTGATCCATGATGCGAACCGCTATCAGAAACTCGCGCTGATCCGGTCCGCCTGGTCCATTCTCCTCCTGCTGCTCATTGAGCGGCCTGATATCATAATCTCCACCGGCGCGGCTCCCGGATATTTCGCCGTCCGCTTCGGGAAACTGCTGCGGATGCGGACGATCTGGGTAGATAGCGTCGCCAATGCGGAAGAGCTGTCGCTGTCCGGACGCAAAGCGGGCGGCTGCGCGGATCTCTGGCTCACCCAATGGCCGCATCTCGCCACGGAGCGCGGGCCGCAATACCTCGGAAGTGTTTTATGATTTTCATCACTGTCGGAACCGACCAACCCTTCGACCGCATGCTCAAGGTCATCGACTCCTGGGCTGCGGAGCGCGGGCGCACGGATCTCTTCGCTCAAATCGGCGCGGGCGGATGGGAGCCGCGCGCGATTCCGTTCGCCAACTTCCTCAGTCCGCCGGATTTCAAGGAACGCTTCAACCAGGCGCGGGTCATCGTCGCCCACGCCGGCATGGGAACCATTCTCTCCGCCCTCCACCACGGCAAGCCGATCCTGGTCATGCCGAAAAAAGCCAGCCTTGGCGAGCAGCGGAACGAACACCAGCTCGCCACCGCCCGCCGCATGATGAGCCTCGGCAATGTCGCGGTCGCTTTCGATGAGGCCGAGTTATATGAAAAGCTCGACCATCTCGACAGCCTCGTCCCGCGGGAAAAAATCCCTTCCGTCGCCACCGGCGGTCTGGTGAAAGGGCTTCGTCACTTCATCTTCGACGCGGAAACGGAAAACCGTTGTTAGACCCCGTTTCCACCCGAACCGGCACACTCACCCGCCACCTGTCATGCTCCGCTCGAAATGGCTCCGCGTTCTCGTGTCGATGTGCGATCCACGGACTTACCTCCATGGACTCCGCCTCATTCACTATTACGGATACAGCCACTTACAGCCCCGGCGAAAAATGACGATCGGCGCGGGAACCGGCATCGCGCCGAATGTTTCACTACGCAATGGCGAACGCATCCGGCTCGGCTGTCACAACCGGATCGGCGAACACTGCTGCCTCTGGGCCGGCGACTCCACCGGCCGGATTGACATCGGCGATCACGTCTCGCTCGCTCCGGGCGTTTTCATCACCGCGTCTGACTATCAGTTTCTAGCAGGAATCCCGTTCCAGGACCAGCCGAAGCGCGAGCGGGACATCCGCATCGGCGACGATGTCTGGCTCGGCGCGGGAGTGGTCGTCACCGCCGGGGTCGTCATCGGCAGCGGCTGCGTCGTCGGTGCCGGAGCGGTCGTGACCCGGGATCTTCCCGCCGGCAGCATCGCGGTCGGCGTTCCCGCAAAAGTTGTGGGGCGGAGGCCTGAAAATCCCAACACCCGATCATCATGAAAGCCGACGTCGCCATTGTCATCGTCACCTACAATTCGGAAGCGCAGATACGCGGATGCCTGAACAGCGTGTTCAGCCAGCGGAAAAAGGTGAGCCAGCAGGTCATTGTCGTGGACAACCAATCCCGCGACGGCTCGGTCGAGTTGATCCGCAACGAGTTTCCCGAAGTCCGGCTGATCTTGCCGGGTGAGAATCTCGGCTTTGCCAAGGGGGTGAATCTGGGTGTCCGGCATGCCGACGCGGATTTCATTCTCCTGCTCAATCCCGACACCGTGATCCTGGATCACGCGATCGACGAGGTCGTCGAATTCGCCCGCGCCCACCCCGCCCACGGCCTATACGGCGGGCGCACCTTCAAGCCCGACGGCAGCCTCGAACCTTCATCCTGCTGGGGCGCGCCCACCTTGTGGAGCATGGCGCTTTTCGCCTTCGGCATCACCACCCTCGCGCCGAAGAACCGCTGGCTCGATCCCGAATCGCTCGGCACCTGGCAGCGTGACAGCGCCCGGGAAGTCGGAGTCGTCACCGGATGTTTTCTTCTCGCCCCCGCCAGCGTCTGGGAAAAACTCGGCGGATTCGACGAATGCTACTTCATGTATGGCGAGGATGTGGATCTGGCCATTCGCGCCCGTGCGGCGGGATACCGCCCGGTGATTTGTCCCGATGCGAAACTGATTCACGAGGTCGGCCAAAGTTCGGATACACCGATTCACAAGACGCTCCTGCTTTATCGCGGCAAGGCATCACTAGTTAGAACACACTGGAGAGGTCCCCGCCGCTTTCTCGGCCTGTTCCTTCTGGCTGCGGGAACCGCACTGCGGGCGGCCGCCAGCTCCCTTTTATCCACCCGGGACTCCGACGCCGCCGGGCGCTGGCAAACCCTCTGGAATGAGCGCGAAAAATGGCTGCAAGGTTATCCTCATCCCGATCAGAGTCCGGTCATTGGTTGAAATGTTTTCCATCCTGATTTCCCCCCATGATCAGTGTCGTCATCCCATCCTACAACCGGCGGGACTGCATCCTCAATCTGCTGCGGGATGTCTATGCGCAGCAAGGTTGTGAGTTTGAAGTGATCGTCGTGGATGACTGCTCGCCCGACGACACGGTTCAGGCGATCCGCCGCGAGTTTCCGCAGGCCGCGCTTCTGGTAAACGAGAACAATCGCGGCCCGTGCGTCGCCCGCAATCGCGGAATTCATGCGGCAAAGGGTGATATCATTGTCGGCTTTGACAGTGATGTCACGATTCCCGACCGCTACCTTCTATCCAAGGTGTGCGCGGCATTTCATGAATCTCCCGAAGTCAGTGGCTATGCTTTTCGGATTTTCACCTCCGACGGACACACCGACGACGCCCCGCGCTGGTGGCACCCGGTGCCGCTCGGGCGCGGCCGGGACCGGTGCTTTGAGACCGCCTACTTCAGCGGCACGGCCCACGCGTTCCGCAAGGAAACGATGGTCGGGGCAGGTCTCTACCCGGAAATCCTCTACATGCATTACGAGGAGGTCGAGCTGGCCCTCCGGATCCTCGATCATGGCGGATCGATCATTTACCGCCCGGACTTCGGCGTCGTCCATCATGCCAACCCGGTCTCCCGGCGCAGCGAGGTCAAGGTCTTTTACAAACCCCGGAACCAGGTATTGCTGGCTCTCCGCTGTTATCCATACTTACGCGGATTATTCTATCTGACACCTCGTCTGGCGTGCGGCGTTTTCCAGGGACTCCGGCACCATGCGCCCGGAGATTGGTTCCGGGCGATGCGCTCGGCCCGTGAACTGGCTCCGTCATGCATCACGAACCGAAAGCCGGTTCAAAACCCGGTGTGGAAACGAATCGCGGCGATGAAGCGCCAGCACAAAGGCCGCTTGCCGTTAGCGGAAATGATCCCCGCTGCAATGTCAGTCCATCCCCCCGCGCCAAATGATCAAGGATCGACGCCTTAAAGTGCTGCTTCTCGCGCCCTACTATGACCGCACCGTGCCGGGCGAAAGCTGGAGCACCTACAAATGGGTCGAGGGCATCAGCGGGATCTGCGAGACCACGGTGCTCACCTGGCACCGCCGCGATTGGGATCCCGGGAAATCCCCCACACGCGCGGTGAAGGTGGTTGACTGGACCGAACCGAAGTTTCCCGGCATGCCGGATCGCCTCGCATGGGAATTGAAGCCGGGCTATCCCCTTTTTTATATCAAGGCCCGCCGTTGGATTCGCGCGGCTTTGAAAAACGGCGGGGCTTTCGATCTCGCGCATCAGATCAATCCTCTGGCGCTCCGCTACCCGTCTCCACTTCAAGGTCTTGGAATTCCCTATCTCATCGGGCCGCTCGCCGGCAGTTTGGAAACTCCTCCCGGTTTCAGCGAGGCGGCCCGCGAGAAGCTCTGGTTTCGAAAACTCAGGGGCCTGGACCGCTTCCGGCTGGCACATGACCCATGGCTGAGAAAAACCTACGCCGGAGCCGCCGGAGTCATCGGCGTGGCTCCCTATGTCCGCGGCCTGTTAGACCGTTGCGCCCCGCCGCGTTTCGAGATCATGGCGGAAACCGGAGTCGAGTCGCTTGCCCCGGAACCGAAATCCGCCCCGGCTCCCGGCGAGCCGCTCCGCCTGCTTTTTGTCGGCAGGGTCATCCGCACCAAGGGCATCCTCGACGGCATCCGGGCTCTCGCCCGCTGCCCGGAGCAGGCAAATGTCCGCCTCGATGTGATCGGAGCTGGTGATCTGCTGGAAGAGTGCAAGGCGGAAGCCGAGCGACTCGGGATTTCCCATCGTGTCGCATTTCACGGCCGGCTTTCCCGCGACGAGGTGTTCGAGTGGTATCGCCGCTCCCATGTCTTTCTCTTCCCCAGCTTTCGCGAACCCAGCGGCAATGTGGTTTTCGAGGCCATGAGCCAGGGCCTCCCCGTCATCACCAGCACCGTCGGAGGTCCGGGATATGTGGTAACGGATGAATGCGGAATCCGCGTGCCACCCGCGAATCCGGAGAGTTTCGTGACCGGTCTGGAAGCGGCGATTCGCGAGTTTGCAATGCATCCTGAAATGATCTCCCGTCTTTCCGCCGGATCTCTTCTCCGGGTGCGCGGACAGGCTTTCTGGCCATCCAAAATCGAAAGCCTGCACGGACTCTATCAACACTGCGCGGGATGATCGCGCATCCGCCGGAAGACTCATGGAAACACCCGAACCCGTGACGCGACTTTGCTATACCATTGTGATCGCCACCCGCAACCGCCCGGCGGCTTTGCGCCTCTCGATCCCGCGCATGCTCGCGCAGTC
This sequence comes from uncultured Luteolibacter sp., assembly GCA_964469395.1. Taxonomy (GTDB): domain Bacteria; phylum Verrucomicrobiota; class Verrucomicrobiia; order Verrucomicrobiales; family Akkermansiaceae; genus Luteolibacter. Next base: position 18,848 of record CAYXZE010000002.1, on the reverse strand, counting down.
CAGCCCCCCGGCCCAGTTGATTGTCGTCGATTCCAGTGACGACCACCCGGCGACGGTGGCAGCCGTAAAGGAATGTGCGGACGAACATTCCGTCGATCTCGCGATTCTAACAAGTGAAAGGGGGGCTGCCCGCCAGCGCAATGCCGCGCTCGGATTCATCAAGCATCCCGTCGTTTTCTTTCCGGACGACGATTCCATCTGGTTTCCCGGTGTCGCGGAGTCGCAACTCGAGGTTTACGAACTTGACCGGCACGAACAAATCTCCGCCGTTTGCGCCGCCGAGTCGCCAACTCCGCCGGCGGATTGGGAGATCATGGATGCCAGGCCATACGAAATGCGCCGCAGCCACCGGTTCCAGCAGCGGATCGCCTCAACCCGCGCGAAAATCGAAAACTCATGGTTTCCCGATCCTGCAAAATTATTGGGACGGAGTTTCTGGCCGTCCAGCCACGAACTTCCGGAATGGTTTCCGGAGAAAGACGTGGTTTTGGTGGAATGGATGACAGGATTCCGAATGTCGTTCAGAACCCGTGTAATTCAGGCGGTCCGCTTCGATGAAACCTTGTCGCGATATTCGCTTTTTGAAGACATCGACGCATCGTTCGGAGCCTGGAAACACGGATGGGTCGTCGGAGCCAGAAAGGCGAGGGTTTTTCACTATCGCTCCCCGGAAAAGCGAGACTCGGGCCGCCGGTTGGGTTCCCGGCAACTGCTGAACAAGGCGTATGTCATTGCAAAACATTCCCCCGTTCAGCACGAAGCCAGGCGGCGGATGGGACGCTTCGCGAAATATAAAGTTCTTCAATATCTCATCGCGGCCCGGGATTCATTTGCACGGGAGCGATATGCGGGGGCCAAAGCGGCACTGGCCGAATTGCCAAAGCTGGTCCGGGCTCCCCAATCGGAAGTTTGCGCCGCCTACATTTCCGCGGTTTCAGAAACCCGATAATGCCGGATCATTGTCCGGCCCGCACCGGAATCATGGGATTTTCAACATATCGGAATTTCCCTTACTCATTATCATTCCGGATTCACTGATAATCCATCAAGTGCGGATTAAATCCCGGCTTTATGTTTTCCAAAAGGAGAAGTATGCTAAATCCAGCCATTTAGAAAAATGAAATCCGAACCCACATCAAGATCCCATCGGATCGCCGTCTTTCATCGCAAAACGATCCGGTTCTTCAACCTGGCGCGTCAGGGACGAGGTTTCCCGATTCCGCGATTTTTACTGGCCGCGGGCCTGCTTGCCGCCCCCGCCCTCGCGGCAGACACCGAGCTGACCAATTACAAGACAGGCATCGACCTGCACTTCGGAAACTCCGCGTCCACCGCCACCGACAAGGGAACGGCCTATGCGGAGGAATACCTCTACTTCGACAAAATGCTCGACGATCACAAGATCGTTTACATCAAGGCCGGAACCGCCATCACCATGTCCCACAACTCCCGGAACATCTCGGGAAACCCCGACGGCAGTGACTCCTACGCCGCGGCCGCCACCAACATCGGCCAGATTCGCTACAAGGTGGACGGGGACCACAAATTCAACGTGAACCCGCTCAGTTGGACCGCCTACACCGCTCCCCTGGCCTTCAAGGATATGGACTATGGATTCTACGGAGATTCAGGAACGAAGGTGGTCGGCACCACCGGAGACAATGGTGTCGCGCAGACTCTCGAAAACAAGCTCACCCGTTATCATCGGGGGATGCTGGACTCGGTTGGCGACGAATGGCATACGCTGACCGTGGCGGATGACGACAGCGCGGTCACCGCCAATAACGAGTTCAAATCCTCGGACGGGAAAATCTGGTATTTCGTGGTCAATCCGAAAACCCCCTGCCTGACATGGCGGACGAGTGGCTCCGGCCAGTTTTACACCAGCCCGCCCAAGACTTACTTCATTCCCAAAATCTACGACCAGACGACCTATTTCAGCGGGACCGTCACTTGTGAGATTCGCGACATCAACGGCAACCATGTATTCTACCGGGTCAACGGCGGAAGTTTCATCAATGCGGGGAAAAACCATGTCACGCTTGATCAGGGAGCCTTCAACAACGGCAACAACACTCTGGAATATTACTATGCGGGAAACGCCGCCCATACCAAGATCCGGAAAGTGGTGAAAAACCCGGACTACCCGAGCGCAAAGGAGTCCCACGGCAACCGGCTGTGGGTCGATTCCACGCAATGGACCAACGAGGTGAAGCCAAACCTGACCGGAAACCCGGACAAGGCCTGGTGGCTGGATCAGTGGAAGCGGGGAAACAAAACGGCGTCGCATGCCGCGATCAACACCGGGACGAGAATCGGCAAAAGATCAACTCCCGGCGAAGCCGCCTTCCCGAACGCCCTGATCGCCAAGATCTACGGGATGACCTATAAATACGGGACAGCCGCGCAAACGGCCGCCGACTTCGCGAAGCTGGCTTTGCTCGACACGCACACCGTCCTCGATCCGATCGGTATCGAACTGAACACGTCCAACGGTCCCGTCCCGACACGCGAGTTGGTCTATCGGGGGTATTATGACACGCGCCCGATTTTCTCGCTGGCGGCGGCCTACGACATCCTCGCGGGCGACTATCGCGCCAACCAGGGATTTGCAAACGGCCTGACCGCCATTGAGGATTATTTCATCAGGGATTCGCTGGCCCGCTGGGTCCACATCTCCGGAATGCACACGGGCGGGTGGAACGCTCCGGTATGGTATGTCCTTGATGGCGGCGGCATGTGGGACACCGCGCACAAGATCGGCGGGGCCATGGTCGCGTGCATGATGCCTGCCTACTCGACCGAGTATTACGGCACCTGCGGACTTGACGGAAACCCCCGGACTTTCAATTCCGCCACCTTCCCCACCCTCAATCACAGGTGGTTTGATCTCTATCTGGACAACAACGTGACCCCGACGGGCTTCCCGAATGTGGCCGCCCGAATCGGCGTGGACGACTATCTGTTTCTCGCCAATGGCAAATGGCACGACCGTATCCCCTACGCCCATACACCGTTGATGGGCCAGGCATTCGGACTGTATTACAATCTCATCAAGTTGTTTCACCCGACCAAGGTCCTGCCCAGGGTCGATGCGGCCATGACTGCCGCGGGAAGCGGCCAGCTTTATGGCAGCAAGTTCACGAATTCGGCAGACGAAAGCCCGAAGTTCTACCCATGGGCCATCATGAGCAACGCGTGGTTTCCGGAGTTCCGGTCCGCGGTGGCTGCCAATGCCACCACCAAACAAATTTCCGATGAATACAATACGGGCGGGGCCTTCTATGTGCTCTGGCATGATCTGAATTTACCGCTCGGCAGCGCGCCGCCGCCGGTGCCCGCCCCCGTCGCCGCCACGCCCGTCTTTTCGCCACCGGGCGGCAACTATACCTCGGCGCAGAACGTCACCATCTCCACCGCCACGCCGGGGGCGACCATTCGCTACACCACCAATGGCACCGACCCTACGTATTCCAACGGCACGATTTATACATCCCCCGTGGCCATTTCCTCCACAACCACACTCAAGGCCATCGCCTACAGCGGCCCTAACGACGGCAGCCCCGTCCATGCCGGAGCTTACCAAATCAGCAGCGTCGTCGAGCTTCCAGACATCAGTCCGGCGGGAGGAAGTTATTTGTCGGAGCAGCAGATTTCGATTACCTGCGCCACTCCGGGGGCCGTCATTCTCTATACCACTGACGGCAGCGAACCCACTCCGCAATCGGCCACTTATACCGGGCCTTTCGCAGTCAAAGCGAACATGACGATCCGGGCGATCGGGGCCAAGGCGGGTTCCCAAACCAGCGGCGTCAAGACGGAAACCTATCAGATCGGATCGGTCAGCTCCACGGATTCGATCTGGACTGGAGGCGACATCGGCGGGACCGACGGCATTTTCTCCGTATCATTCACGATCACGCCCGGCACGAATTCCCTGGTGGGCCTGGCCTCGGCAAAAACCGGGAATTTCGCCGACCTTGCCGCGATCGTAAGGTTTTCGCCCGAAGGGGTTGTGGACGCCCGCAATGGCGGAGTTTACGAGGCAAACACGGTTCTCCCCTATACTCCGGGAAACACCTACAAGGTGCTCATGTCGGTTGACATGACTTCCCGCAGATATTCGGTCACGGTGACTCCGCCGGACGCGGCTTCCGTGATGATTGCCACGAATTATGCCTTTCGTTCCGAACAGGCGGCGGTGGCGAGCCTGGGCCATCTGGCGGTTTGGTCACAAGTGGGGCTTGCCACCGTAAGCGATCTGAACATCGGAACCCGGCCTCCACCGCCCACGGGCCTGAAATTACTGGATCCACAAGGCGAGCCCGGGAAGTGAACTCCAAGCGGGATGAGCGGAAAAAACCATCGAGTGCTGATTCTGGGAGCCTGCTACGGTTCCGGAAACCTGGGGGTGGACGCTCTGCTCTCGGGAACGATCGCGTCCATTCTCAACAAGGATCCGGAAGCTGAAATTGTATTGTTGGATTTCAATCGGGAAAAACAGGTATTCAGGGTGCCTGACGGCCCGAGCGAAGTGGTGGTCCGACTGGAGAACCTGCGGTTTTCCTGGAAAATCTGGATGCCTAACAACGGATTTCTTCTGCTCTTCCTCGCCCTGCTGCTCCGCGTTTTTCCTTTAGCCATGTTCCGCCGCTGGTGCCTTGCCCGCTACCGGACCCTCGGGATCATATCCGAAGCGAGACTGGCGTTGTCATTGGCCGGCGGAGACAGCTTCAGCGACATCTATGGATTCCAGCGGTTGCTATATATTTGCCTGCCCCAATATCTGGTGCTGGCGACGGGCTGCCCGCTCGTTCTCCTGCCCCAGACGATCGGACCGTTCAAGGCGTGCTGGGCGCGTGAAATGGCGCGTTTGGTGATGATCCATGCGACCCGGGTCTATTCAAGGGATCAGACCAGTTTGAAGCTCGCGCGTGAAATGCTGGGAGAAAATGCGCCGCGCCCGGCTTATTCGCAGGACATGGCCTTCGCGCTGGAATCCCGCATGCCGGAAACCGGACTTCCCGAATGGGCCATGAAAAAAACGCGACCGCTGGTGGGACTCAATGTCAGCGGCTTGCTTTTCATGGGAGGCTATAACCGCGACAACATGTTCGGACTGAATGGCGACTATCAGAATCTCATGCGGGCGTTGATCCGCTGGTTCACCCGCGAGGCCGGCGTCGATCTGGTGCTGGTTTCCCATGTGACGGGATGGGAAAATGACGCAAAGGCCTGCAAGGAACTCCATGATGAACTTTCAGATGCTTGCGGAGGAAGATTGCATCTGGCGGATCCGGAATGCGGTCACAGGGAGATCAAATGGCTGATCGGACATTGTGATTTCTTTCTTGGCGCGAGAATGCACGCCTGTATCGCCGCGTTGTCGCAGGGGGTTCCCGCGATCGGCATGGCCTATAGCCGGAAATTCGCGGGAGTGTTCGAATCCGTGGAGGTGCCCGAACTGGTGACGGATTTGCGCGATATGGATTCGGACGAGGTGCTGGCGACAATCAAGGATCTGTTTGAGCGGCGGGACATCATCGCGAGAAAACTAACGGTCCCTTCGGCCAGGGCGAAAACGGCGGCTCTGGGATTATACGGCAGGATTGCCGATGACGTCCTTCGCGGACAAGGAGATCAGTTAGAAGGAAATCCATTGGCCGATTTCCGGGTGCCGGAACTGAAGTAGTCCGCCGGCCAACGCCGCCTCCAAGCCGAATTCGGAACCAACCGGGACACCAAGATGATTTATACCCTCGTCGTGCTGGCGCTCGTCATCGCCCAATTCGCCTTGCCGCGGCGTCTGGCATTCCTGCCGCTTCTGGTGGCGACGTTTCATTTGGGAAACGCCGTGGTCGTCAGCGAGTTCACCCCGATGAGGCTGGTCATCATTTCCGGACTTCTGCGGGCGATGGCGGCGGGCGAGCTTCAATGGTCGTTTCGAAACCGGCTGGACCAGTTGGTCGCCGGGTTTTGCGCCATCGCGCTGCTGAGTTCATTGGGGCATGAAGGAAATGCCTACGTCACCAGTCCGTTGATCGAGCGCTGCGGCCTGGTTCTCAATGTCCTGGGGGCTTATTTGTATGGCCGCGCCTACATGACCGGTCCTGATTTTGTGACCCGGTTCGCGACATTACTGGCAATTGTCCTGATTCCGTTCTCGATCATGATCGCCTTGGAGCAGGCGACCGGAAACAATTATTATAGTTCCCTGGGAGCCAGATCCGAGTTCGCGGGAATCAGGAATGACAGGTTCCGGGCCATGGGTCCCTTCAGCCATGCGATTCTCGCCGGCACCGCCGCCGCCGCCACCCTGCCTTTCATGATCCTGCTACGCCGCCGCCAGTATAAACTTCTGGGAACCTTGGGGATTGGCGCGTCAATCATCGCCACTCTGGCCAGTGCATCCAGCGGACCGATCGTGGCGATCATAACGGCTGTCGGGTTGCTGGCGCTCTGGAGGTGGCGACATTTGCTGGGACGCATGAAGTTTTGCGCCGGGATTCTGCTGATCTTCCTGCATTTCACGATGTCCCGGCCGATTTGGTTTTTAATCGCCCGAATGGACATTGTCGGCGGCAGCACCGGCTGGCACCGGTCCAAACTGATCGACACCGCCATGAACCGGCTGGACGAGTGGTGGCTCGCAGGCACGGATTACACGCGCCACTGGATGTTCTCGGGGGTGACGTGGAATCCCAACCATACGGACATCACCAATCACTATCTCCAGATGGGAGTGCTGGGAGGCCTGCCGCTGATGATCGCGTTTATCGCGATCCTGATAGCCGCCCTGATCGGCATCGAACGAGCGCTTCCCGACTTGCGGGCGGCGGGAGACGAGCGGGAGTTTGATGCATGGTGCGTTTGGACCTCCCTGCTCGTGCACAGCGTTTCATTCATTTCGATTTCATATTTCGACCAATCTTATGGGGGCTTCTATATCTTGATCGGCTCGGTGGCGGCCATTCGGGACTGGGAGCCGGAAAATCCGGAGGAAGATGATGATCCGGAATACGACCCGCCCCTCCCGGACGATCCGTTCCCAAGCGCCGGGGCTTTGGGCGACATCCCGGCGGACTCGTGGAAAACCATTTCAAAGTGAAATTCAAATCCATAGACGAAGTCGTGGCATGGCGGGCCTGCGTGGGTTGCGGGGCCTGTGCGCATGTAAGCGGCGGCGCCCTCGAAATGCGGGAAAACACCGACGAAGGATGGCGGCCGTTTCTGATAGATAGAGAATGGGCCGCCGTTCCCGCCGAGTGCTCGGCGGTGTGCCCGGTGATCGGGACCACGGCACCGGAGCCCGTCCCGGGTAGCTGTCGGAAGGCCCGGACTCTCGGGCTCGGCCCGGTGTTGGCATCGTGGGAGGTGCACGCCGCGGATCAAACGACCCGCTATCAGGGTTCTTCGGGCGGAGCCCTGAGCGCGCTGGCGGCTTACGCCCTTGAGCGCCGGGGAATGAGGGGAGTGCTGCATATCGGACGGGACCCTTTGAACCCGTTCCGAAACCAACCGGTATTGAGTGCCACCAGGGAGGAACTCCTGCACGGTGCCGGATCCCGCTACGCGCCGGCCAGTCTGTGCGGCGGCCTGCACCTCATTGAAAATTCACAAGGACCCTTTGTCGTCATCGGCCAGCCCTCGGAGATCGCGGCGCTCGGAAAAATCACCGCGATCCGATCCTCTCTGGCGGACAGCGTCGGACTCACTCTTTCATTTTTCTGCGCCGGATCGCCCGCGATTCGCGGGACCATGGATTTGATCCGGTCCAGAGGCATCGACCCTGACGAGGTGACTGACATCCGTTACCGAGGGCGCGGGTGGCCGGGAAATTTCTCGGTCCATGTGAAGGATCGCGAGGAGCCGGCCATTGAAATGACGTATGCGGAGTCGTGGGCGTTTCTTCAAAAATACCGGACCTGGGGCGTGCATCTCTGGCCGGATGGGGCGGGCGAGCACGCCGATATTTCCTGCGGGGATCCATGGTATCGAAAAGTGAATCCCGGCGACCACGGCTCGTCGCTGGTCCTGGCGCGGACGGAGCGCGGGCGGACATTCGTCGAGGAGGCGATCCGGGACGGAGTCCTTGTCGGCGGTCTGATAGACACGGAAAAGGTCGCGCTTTCGCAGAAGAACCTCCTGGCGAAGAAAGGCTCGATCGGAGGCCGGCTGTTTGCGATGCGGATGCTCCGGCTGCCGGTCCCCAGCTACCAGGGCTACCGCCTTGGAAAGCTTTGGCGGGGACTTCCCGCAAAGGAGAAACTGCGGTCCGTCATCGGGACCATGATGCGTGTTCTGGAGCGGGGCTACCGCCGTCCGGCCGCATGCGTCTCCGCCGCCAAACCCGCCGATGAAACTGATAGAAACCCGGAGAAGGCGCGCGCCGCGGGGTGAGGCGGGCGCGGATGGAAAGCCGACATTGCCAGTGATGAGCAGGAATCAAACATTCGCGTTGGTCGCGGCAGTGAATGACGAGGCCGTGTTCGAGAGCAACCTCATGCGCTCGCCCGACGTCCCGGATCACCGGGTGTATCCGATGCGCGGCCATGCCTCGGCGGCCCGGGCTTACAACGCCGCGCTGGATTCCACGGATGAGGATTTTCTCGTGTTCCTGCATCAGGATGTCTTCCTCCCCGAGGGATGGATTGACCGGGTGCGTGATCAAATTTCACGAATTGAAGCCGGGTCCGAAGAGTGGGGTGTCATTGGCGTGCTGGGGGTGCGCCCCGACGGACGGGTGGCGGGCCATACCTACTCCAGCGGTTTGCGCCGCGTGGTGGGAAGCAAAGTGGATGCTCCGGCGCGGGTGCAATCGCTCGATGAAATTGTTCTCATTCTGCGCCGGGCCGCGGGAATCCGCTTTGATCCGGCCCTCCCCGGATTTCATCTTTATGGCACGGACATTTGTCAAACCGCCATGAAAGCCGGGCTGGCATGCTTCGTGATCGACGCGTTCTGCATCCATAACAGCCGGGGAATCCGGATGCTTCCTCCCGAATTCTGGAAAGCCTGCGATTTCCTGGCGCGGAAGTGGCCTGACCGCTGCCCGCTGAAAACTCCGTGCACCATCGTCTCGCCGAATGCAGGCCGCAAGCTGGCCCGGCGCTTCCAGGATCTCCGCCGTCACGTGCTGCGTGGCAGCTCGCCGGGCGAACGGGTGGATGATCCTGTCAAGCTGTATGAAACCATGACCGGGCGGACAACCGGTCATGTCAGTGACGCGGACCATTCCCTCATCTCCGCTCCGATGAGGATGCTTGTTATCGCCCACAGCATGGAGCCGGGCGGCGCTCAGTTCAGCCTCTTGGAAGTGGTCCGCCAATGCTGCTCCCAGGGTGACGAGGTGCTGGTGATCACCATGCTTGAAGGAGATCTATCAGAATCCTACCGGAAAGCCGGAGCCAGGGTTGAGACTTGTTTCCTGACCTCGCTCTTTTCGGGGCCCTCGCCCGCTTCCCGCCTCAAAACCCTTCTGAAATGCGGGTGGTCGTCGCTCGTAGTGGCCCGCATCGCGCGCCGCTTCCGGCCCGACCTTGTCTATACCAACACAACCGCCGTGATTTCCGGCTCGGTTGCCGCGCGACTGTCCGGCCTTCCCCACGTCTGGCACATCCGGGAAAACTTCGACACGTTTCCCTGGCAGTATGCCCTTCCGAAAGCGGCGCTCTGCAAGTGGATCGATTCCAGCAGCTCCAAGGTGATCGGCGTTTCCGGGCTCGCCCTCGCGTCCGTTTTTCCGCACGGCATTGACCAGGGCGTGGTCTGCCACAACGGGGTGGACATCGACCGGTTCCGCGCCACATCTAACAATGACACCGGATGCATCAAAGACGGAGTGATCGGCTTTTTCGGCTCGCCGACTCACCGCAAGGGCCTCGATGTGCTGATCAAGGCGCTGGCCTCCGTCCGGACCCGGCACCCGGGCATCCGCCTGCGGGTCCACGGCGAGGTCCCGCCGGATGCGGGCCGGAAAATCAAAGCCCTGATTCTATCCGAAGGACTTGCCGACGCCATCGATTTTCCCGGCCCGACACGCAAGGTGGAGGAAGCGATGCGGCGGTGCGACGCAATCGTCGTGCCATCGAGGGCCGAATCATTCAGCCGGGTCACGATCGAGGCGATGGCCTCCGGGATACCGGTGATCGTCAGCGCGTGCGGCGGACCGGAGGAGCTGATAGAACACGGAGTGACCGGGTGGGTCTTTGCAAACGAGTCGGTCGCGGGGCTTGCGGCTTGCCTCGATCAAGTCCTCGCCGATCCGGTGGCGGCACGGAGAATCGCCGGGGATGCCAGGCGGGTCGCCGTGGAGAAATTCAGGCTGGAACCGCGGACCGGGGCGATTCGAAGCGCGCTGCGCGAGGTTCTGTCATAATCACGAACCGCGCGGCCGAATCCGGACTAACAGATTCAAATGATTCCTCCAAAACCAGCCGAGAGCGGACGCCTGCGTGACGAGGCGTTCGCCCCCCCGGAAAAGCCCGGCGGACTCAGGCGGAAGACCGTTAGAAGCGCCGCGATGACTTTCGGAAGCCAGGGCGTCAAGTTCCTCATGGCGCTCGTTTCAATCGCCATCCTCGCCCGGATCCTGACCCCGGAAGACTTCGGGCTCATCGCCATGACGGCGACCGCGACAGGCTTTCTGGCAATGTTCAAGGACGCGGGACTCGGGGCGGCCACCGTGCAGCGTCCGTCGATCACCCACGAGCAGATCTCGACGTTATTCTGGATCAATGTCTGCCTCGCGCTGCTGATCAGCCTGATCATGTTTCTCACCGCGCCCCTCGTTGCCGCCTTCTACGGCGAGGAAAGGCTTGTCACCATCATGAGGGTTCTCGCCCTTTCCTTTCTCATCGGAGGCACCACGGTCCAGCACAACGCGCTCATGCGGCGGCAAATGCGTTTCAGCGCCCTCGCATGGATCGACATGGGTTCCACCGCGGCCGGGATCATCACCGCGGTCGCCATGGCCAAATCAGGTTGCGGCTATTGGTCCTTGGTGGGGATGGCGATCGCCACCGCCCTCGTCTCATCGCTTTCAACATGGATGGCGCTTCCCTGGATGCCCGGTCCGCCGAAAAGAAACCGGGAATCCCTGGCAATGCTCAGGTTTGGCGGGGATATTCTAACTTTCAATATCGTGAACTATTTCGCGAGGCAGGCGGACAATCTTCTGATCGGATGGAAGTGGGGGGCGGCAACGCTGGCGCTCTATGACAAGGCATACAGCATGCTGCTCATGCCGATCAGACAGATCAACGGCCCCATGTCCTCGGTCGTGGTGGCCGCCCTGTCTCGGGTTGAGAAAGAGCCCGAAAGGTTCTCGCGCCTCTATCTGAGGGCGCTGGAGCTGATGGTCGGCGTGTCGGTTCCGCTCGTGCTCGGTCTCTGCGTGTTCGCGGAATCGGTGGTATATCTCTGGCTTGGTCCGCAATGGGCATCCAGCGCGGACCTTTTCCGTCTGCTGACTCCGGCGGCGGTCATCGGAGCCATGCTGAACCCCGTGGGATGGCTGATGATTGCCTCGGGGAACACGAGAACCTATAAATACTTGGGAATCGCGTCCTCGATTCTCATCGTCGCCGCTTTCGTGATCGGATTGCCACATGGAGCCAAGGGGGTGGCCGCCGCCTATTCCCTGGTGACATTGCTGAACTTCTTCCCGACGTGGTGGATTGCCACAAGGAATACGGCCGTCCGCTTTGGTTCCGTGATGCGCACGTTTGTGGCGCCGGTCAGTTCGGCGCTGGCAGCCTCCGTTGCGGCCTATCCGGTGATTCTTGGAATGCCGGGGGCCGGTCATCTCCGGACGATCGGCATCGCGGGCGTCGTTTATGGCGCGGCATACGGTTTGGTGATGTTCGGGGGCTTTCGCAGATGGAAGGTATATCGAGAAGTGCTCCGGGAGCTTCGAATGGAAAAGAATGCCCGGTAGGCGGCGCGGTCCGATGCCGTTGCCCATACGGGGAATCACCGGGAAAAACCATCCCGCGATCTGTTAGTCACCGTTAAACCCGTGCCCGGAATGAGGAAAATTGATACAGTTTGCCGGAACCTCACATTCCGCCTCATGAGGTCCGGCGCCCGGCTCCGGGAAGAAATCCTGTCCTGTCGCGCGCGGTGGTCGCGGGAGCCGCGCACCGGCGGCCGGACGCCAAGCGCGCCCTTTGTCGCGTCACTGACATCTTTCGGCAAGCGTCTGGAACTGGCGCATATTGCGATCGAAAGCTTGATGCGCCAGAGTCTGCAACCCCTGCATCTGATTCTTTGGATTCCCGAGAATGTGCGGCCGGAGCACCTGTCACCGGCGCTGCGGAACCAGATGAAAAGGGGGCTTGAAATCCGCCCGGTTCCGGATCTCGGGCCGTTCACCAAGATCATTCCGAGTTTGGAGGCTTATCCCGACCTGCCGGTCGTGACGGTCGATGATGATTCGATCTACGGGCGGGATTTGTTTTCGCGTCTCTATCAGGCATACGGGCGGGAGCCGGAGCATATTCACTGCTACCGGGCCCATGAAATGCGCTATGATTCTGAAGGCTGGCCGCGCCCCTATCGTTCATGGGAAATGCGTTGCCAGGATGGCCACGAACCATCGGATGATTTGTTCCCGACCGGTGTTGGAGGAGTCATCTACCCGCCGGAGTCGCTCCATCCGGAAGTCACGAACATCGCGGCATTCCGGGAGCTCTGCCCGAAGGCGGATGATGTCTGGCTCAAAGCCATGGCGCTCTTGCGCGGCACCCGGGCGAAACGTCTTTCAGGTCCTCAAGTGGAATTCCCCCTGGTGATTCGCGGCCAGAAAGTCTCGCTGAACCATTCAAACGTGAATGGCGGCGATAACGACCGGCAAATCCGCAAGGTCTTCGAACACTACGGACTCAACCGCCGGATGCGGGAATCCGGCGATCACGCCGGGAGAAAAGTCACCATCGTTATTCCTGTGTATGCCGACCGGCCGTCGCTGGAACAATGCATGGAATCCTTATCCGGAATACGGACAGGCGGTGCGCGATTACATGAAGAAAATGATCAAGCTTGAAACCAGCCTGGAGGAGCGGATCACGAACCCGACCATCATCGGCAAGGTTTTGAAAAGATTGTCAAGAGCGGCATCCAATGCCGGCTACCGACTGGTCCGGACATGAGTTATGTCATGCCGTGTGAATCCCCGGACCGGTTGAACTCCCCACCCACACCCTCATCATGCACGATAGAAATCATCAAATGCCCGGCGGCATGCGGATCGCGATCATCGGAGCCGGAGGAAGACTCGGCCACGCCCTCGCCAACCATTTTCATCCGCATCACCGGATTCTCGAACTGACTCATGATTCCATGGATCTGGGCGATCCGGCGTCGATTCACCGGGCGCTGGATGAGGTGACGGTGGACGTGCTGATCCTGGCGGCGGCGATGACGGCGGTGGATCGTTGTGAAACGCATGAAGCCGAGGCATTTTCCATCAATGCGGAAGGCCCGCGCGAAGTCGCCCGGATTTGCGCGGAAAAGGGCGTCAAGATGGTCCATATCAGCACCGATTTCGTTTTTGACGGAACCAAGGAAGGCCCCTACGCGGAAGATGACGAGGCCGTGCCGATTAATGTTTACGGAGCATCGAAACAACTGGGCGAGAAGCATGTCCTGGAAGCCTCGGACAGGAATCTGGTGGTGCGCGTGTCGTGGTTGTTCGGGGCTGGCGGGGCCGCATTTCCGGAATGGATCATTCAACAGGCAATGACTCGCGAGGCCGTGGCGCTGCCGGAGGAAAAAACCGGCAGTCCGACATTCTGCGGGGATCTGGTGGAATATCTGGAACCGCTGCTCGTGCCGGGTGGCGGCGCGGCTTCCGGGATCGTCCATCTCTGCAATTCCGGAAGCTGCACCTGGCGGGAGTGGGGACAGTTTTGTGTGGATGCGGCGATCGGGGCCGGACTCGATATCAAAACGAAAAGGATCGGTGCCAACCGGCTGGAAGACGTGGCCGCCTTTGTCGCCCGGCGGCCGGTCAACAGCGTGCTGGCCACGGACAAGTTCACCCGCCTGACGGGAATCGTGCCGAGGAGCTGGCAGGAGGCCATGACGGAGCATTTTTCGCTCACCCTGAAGAAACCTGCTGGAGTTTAGATCCCGGCCCCTGCATGATCCTTGTCGGATTGTGGAAAACTCCCGTGTAAATTCATGAAACTACTGGTCACAGGCGGAGCCGGCTTTATCGGATCGAATCTCGTGCATTACCTGCTGCGGGAGGCATCTTCCGAGCTCGGGATGGACATCGAAAAAGTGGTGACGCTCGACAAGCTGACGTATGCGGGAAATGTGAAAAATCTCGAACCGGTGGCTGCGGATCCGCGCCATTTGCTCATCGAGGGAGATATATGCGACGGCGAACTGGTGGAGGAAATCCTGAACCGGCATGAGATCGACGGAGTCATGCATCTGGCGGCGGAATCGCACGTGGATCGCTCGATAGACGGCCCGGAGGAGTTCGTCGTGACGAATGTCCTCGGGACCTTCCGCTTGCTGGAAAGTTTCCGCAGGCACCTGCGGAACACCGGCCGGACCCGGGCGGCCGGATATGGCAAGCCGCTGGCCGGGGGCGGCAACTGCCTGTTCCTCCAGGTTTCGACCGACGAGGTCTTCGGCTCCCTCGCTGACGGGGACGCGGCGTTCCGCGAGACGACGCCTTATTCACCTAACAGCCCATACAGCGCGTCGAAGGCGGGAGGTGACCACCTGGCGCGGGCCTATTTCCACACTTACGGGGTGCCGGTCGTGACGACCCATTGCTCGAACAACTACGGACCCTATCAGTTTCCTGAAAAACTCCTGCCGCTCATGATCCGCAAGACGCTGCGCGGCGAGGCGCTGCCTGTTTATGGCGATGGCGGGAACATCCGGGACTGGCTCCATGTCGGGGATCACGCGCGCGGCCTGACCATGGCGCTGCGCGCGGGAATGCCGGGTGAAACTTACGCGATCGGCGGGCGCTGCGAGATGAGCAATCTGGAAGTGGTGCGCGCCTTGATCGAGACCGTCCGCGAGCTGGCTCCTGAGCGGAACATCAAGCCGGCGGACGAATTGATCCGCTTCGTCACGGACCGCCCCGGCCACGACCGGCGTTATGCGATCGACCCTTCGCGGATTTCCCGCGAGCTGGGTTGGGAGCCGAAAGAGACATTCGCCACGGGCCTGCGCAAGACGGTGCAATGGTATCTCGACCATGAGGACTGGATCGCATCGATCGAGGACGGATCGTATCGCGGCGAGCGGCTGGGAACCTTTACCTGAAGACCAAGATCATGAAATCGGAAAAGAATCGCTGGCGGTTGAGCAGGGAGGAGCAGAATCTCCGCAAGGGAATCATTCTTGCCGGAGGCACCGGCAGCCGCCTGTGGCCGATGACCCACGCGGTCAGCAAGCAGCTCATTCCGGTTTATGACAAGCCGATGATATACTATCCGCTGACGGTGCTGATGCTGGCGGGAGTGCGCGAGATCCTGGTGATTTCCACGCCCCACGACCTGCCGAATTTCGAGCAATTGTTAGGCGACGGCTCGCAGTGGGGGCTGGAAATCCACTACGCCGAGCAACCCCATCCCGAGGGACTCGCGCAGGCATTTCTGATCGGCGGGGAGTTTCTCGACGGCGGACCCGTGTGTCTCGCGCTGGGCGACAATCTGTTTTACGGACACAACCTGAGCGAGTCCCTGATGAACGCCTCCCGCCGGAAAAAAGGGGCGACCGTGTTCGGCTACCACACCAACGAGCCGGAGCAATATGGCGTCGTCGAGTTCGACGCCGCCGGAAACGTGATTTCCCTGGAGGAAAAACCGGCGTGCCCGAAGTCCAACTACGCGGTGCCGGGAATTTACTTCTATGACGGCAAGGTGGTGGATCTGGTGAAAACCCTGAAACCCTCCGCGCGCGGTGAATTGGAAATCACCGACCTGAACCGTCTCTATCTGGAAACGGGCGAGCTGCGGGTGGAGATTCTCGGCCGCGGCACCACCTGGCTGGACACGGGCACGCCCGACGCGCTGGCGGATGCGACGCAGTTCGTGCAGGTGATCCAACAGCGGCAGGGTTTGAAAATCGCCTGCCCGGAGGAGGTCGCCTTCCTGCAGGGCCGGATCGACCGCGCGAAACTTGGCGAGTCCGTGCTCAAGTATGCGAAAACGGCTTACGGGAAATATCTCGCGTCCCTTTGAAATTCACGCCATCTTTCATGCCCATGAAAAACGAGCGGAACGATCCCTGGCAAGGCTTGAAGCCGGCGGCGCGCGCGGCGCTGGAAACGCGGGACTATTCTTCGGGCGATCTGGCCGGCCGGTTGGGCGGCGCGGGCGTGAATGCCTCGGAAGCGATCGCGGGCCGGGACGGTCTCGGTGAAGCCTGGATTCCCGGAGTGGAGATTTTTCCGCGGCGGGTTTTCCAACAGAAAGGCAGGGGCTACTTCGCCGAGCTGACGCGGCTCAATGAAGGGGTGCTGGATCGCATCGGCCTCGCGCCCAGGCAGTGGGCTTCCGCCCTGATGCACCGGGAAAGCGCCAAGGGATTTCACATTCACCCCCCGCATGTTCCGGAAGGACTGGATGCCGGATCGTGGTTCAAAAAGGTGTATGTCGATTTCCCGGAAAACCACGCGCTCCGTCCGTATGACCGGGAGCAATGGGACGTGATGTTCTTTCTAACTGGAATCTGCGAGATGCTGCTGGTGGACGAGCGCGCCGGGCTGCCCCGGCGGATCATGCGGTTCACGATCCCCGGCGACAGCCGCCCGGGGCCGGACAACGCGGCGGTGGTGATCCCGCCGGGAGTGGCGCACGCCCTGCGCTGCATCGGCAACGAGGATCTGATCATGGTCTATGGCACCAGCACGACCTTCAATCCCGCCTGGGAAGGCCGGATCGGCAGCGATGTGGAAAACGCGCCGCTGCCGCCGGATTGGGAGAAATATCTATCAGATCACATTTGACCGGGATACGGATTTCCCGCATGAAGTCATGAGCGAGCACGATCCAGCCGGGGATTCCGCCGATTTGCCGGCGGCTCCCGATTTCCCTTTGGCTTGCGGGGGCATGGGAAATCGCCGCAGGTGGATCGCCCTGGCGGTTCTCGGGGCGGTTTGCCTGGCGTTCATCCCCGTGCTTCACGCCTGGTTCCGGATCTCCATGAGTTCGGACCTGCACTCCCACGTCATTCTGATCCCCCTGGTTTCCGTCTATCTGCTGGTGACCGATCGCAAGAACCTTGCCTGGGACTCGAAACCCTCCCCGGTGCCCGGCATCGGGCTGCTCGTTCTATCAGGAATCACCGCCGGGCGGGCGGTGATTTCCCCTCCTCCCTGGTCGGCGGTCGATTTGACGGCGCTTGAAATGCTCGCGTTTGTCGGGGCCTTGTGGGGCGCGGGCTTGCTGTGTGCGGGAGGCCGCTGGATGCGGTCGGCGCTGTTCCCGATGGGGTTTCTCCTGTTCATGATTCCCCTGCCGGATGTGGCGGTCGCCCACCTGGAGCGATTTTTAATGGTGATGTCCGCCCGCCTGGCGGAGGTGCTGTTTTCGCTCGGTTCCATTCCCGTTTTCAAGAGCGGCCAAGTGCTCGAATTACCGGGCGTAACCCTTGAAGTGGCCGCGGAATGCAGCGGCATCCGCTCCTCCTGGGTGCTCTTCACCACCAGCGTGCTCGCGGCCTATCTATTCCTGCCATCCCTGCCGCGGAGACTGGTGCTGGTGGCGGCGGTGCTGCCTCTCGCGATCCTTCGCAATGCCTTCAGAATCTGCGTGATCGGCTGGCTGTGCGTGAACCACGGTCCGGAAATGATTGATAGCTGGATCCACAGAAAGGGCGGCCCGGTCTTTTTCGCCGCCTCTCTCGTCCCCTTGTTCCTGATGGCCTGGTGGCTGGGAAAGCGGAGGGCCGGGACCGGATTTCCTCCAAGCGAAGAAAGATATGTGAAGAAAGATAGTGACTCTCCGGAAAATAACAGGCAATGTGCTTCAGGTCGATTCAAGTGAGGAGTCCCGCTCTTCATTTTCAATCCGCGGTTTTGTGAGCCAAACCCAACTCTCCCTCCACCCCGTCCATGAAAACCATGCATCTGAAAACACCGGGCGCCCTGGGGCGCGTTATCCGCTCGTTCGTGATTTCCGCCGGCCACCGGCCACGCCTCCTTGGCGCGTTCAAGGGGGGAATGCTGGCCACGGCATTGTTGCTGAGCGCGGCTTGCAGTTCCTCTCAGGATTATGCGATTCCTTCAAACGCCTACAACGCCAGGCCGAAAGGAACGCTCGCCGTGGGAGACAAGATTCGCGTGGCCTATCCGGGCGCGCCCGAGTTCAATCAAATCCTTAAAATCCAGGCGGATGGTAAAATCGGGCTGCCCATCGTGGGCAATGTGACCGCATCCGGCCGGACGACGAGTTCCCTGCAATCCTCCCTGACGGCGATGTATGGAACGCATCTCAATGATCCGACGGTCTTCGTGAGTCTGGAAGAGCCGTCCGCCTCGGTATATGTCTCGGGAGAAGTGATGACGCCCGGCAAGGTTCCTCTGGATCGATCCGTCACGGCGCTGGAAGCGGTGATGGAAGTCGGCGGATTCTCGAAACTGGCCAACCCCAGGAAAGTCTATGTGATCCGGACCGAAGGCGGCCAACAGAAACGCTACGTCCTGAACCTGAAAGATCCGATGAACGGATATAACACCCAGGCCTTTTACCTGCGCCCTTACGACGTGGTCTTTGTCGAGCGCAGCACCTGGTAGAGTCCGTGACCGATCCGGAAAAATCCAATGGGGTGCGGTCGCTTCGGCAACTGCGCCTCTTTTTGTATCAACGCTGACC
>CAYXZE010000001.1:0-74951 GCA_964469395.1 uncultured Luteolibacter sp. | reverse complement strand
AGCCCTCGCTTCGGTCTGACCGTGGCTGTTCCCGCGATCCGACCACGGCGGGACCACGCCGTCTGGAGGCGGCCCGCAATGCGCGGCCCACGTCATCGCGACGTAGACTTCCTTCGCGATGGCT
Organism: uncultured Luteolibacter sp.; assembly: GCA_964469395.1. Taxonomy (GTDB): domain Bacteria; phylum Verrucomicrobiota; class Verrucomicrobiia; order Verrucomicrobiales; family Akkermansiaceae; genus Luteolibacter. The sequence goes on along the minus strand of CAYXZE010000001.1, from coordinate 74,827 downwards.
TCGATACGCTCCGGTGCTTTGCTCATCACTCATCCTTTCCGGCGAGGGCTGGTGCAGCCCGGAACGCCACGCCCGACAGGGTGCCGGCATCCATTGCCACGGCCAGCTCACGGTCCCGATATGGACTGAAATCCATCCGATCGGTCTCACCGTGGCACTTGGCGACGATCACCACGACCATCCTTATCTTGTCTTCGTACACGACCACGGAATCGACGCGCCGACCGCATCGGGCGCATGCTATATCCGGTAGCTTTTCCATCTACCTCTCCATCTCTCGCAAGGCCTAGGGCAGCGGGATGGCGTCAGACGCTTCCGGCCCAAGGGCGTCCAGCATGTCAACCGCGGTGCGGGCATCGACATATCCTCCGAAGGCGAGGCGGCACTGGTTGGTCACCTTCCGCATCTGCCCCACCTGCGCCTGTAGGGCGGCGTTCTGGGCGCGCAGGGCGGTGAGGGTGTCGGCGGCTTGGCGGAAGCGTTCCAAATCGAACTCGGTAACCTGCCGCACGGACCCGCGCATCTGTGCTTCGATGGTTTGGCCCGTGATCCCGGCGTGTCTCACGGGACCGGCCATTCCGTGCTCGATAGCGTAGAGCATATCCTCTACCAACGCATCCAGCTCCGCGTCCTCCGGCAGCTTTTTGATCTGGTTCACGGGACCATCCCCTTGATGTTTTTCAGGTATGTCCTGATGATGGGGTCGAACATCCCGATGACATTCTTGAAGAGCTTCCTAAGGGAGCCGCTGTTGTCGAGGTGCAGAGACGTCAGTCCGGAATGGACGGTGCAGGAGGTGGGGTCCTCAACGGGCAGTCCCCGCCCGGATGCGTCGACCCAGACCACCGCGTCGAAGAGGGCCTCTGTGGCCACGAACTCCTCGATGTTCCGCATCCCACAGTAAACGTCGCTTTCTGCCAGAATGCCCTTCGCCAGGCGGGCACGGTCCGGTGTGTTGTAGGCAGCGATCGTGTCGAACCAGAAGGCCCGATGGTTGTGGCGATCGGCGAAGCATTCCCGCCAGTTCTCGTAGCGATCCTGCATGAGGGGGAACACGACATGCTCGGCGCAGAACTCGCTGGAGGACCGGAACTTGAAGCCGTATTCCCCCTGAAGGATGTCGCAGACGGTGTCCTTGCCGTGGCGGGCGTAGCCGAGCACCAGGACCTTCGGGAGGTCGGTCATCCCTGGAGCCGCTCCAGGATTTCATTCGGAACCATCATCATGGATTTCCTGTTCTACCTGTTCAGGTTATATGGCGTGCTCTGCCAAGCTGTTTCTGACTCTCGAAATGGTATAGTTTATAAAAGAAGTCTTGATGCCCATCTCTTCAGCGATGTCAGCGTATTTGAATCCCATGGCGCTCATCAGCATTATTTTTGCGTCTACGGGATCCATCATAGAGAGGACTTCACCGAGATGGACCCAGTTCTCTGGATCAGGTCTGGAAGGTTCGTTCCACTCTTCCTCGTCTATGTCCGCAACCTTCAGGAACATCTGATGTTCCGTGTTGCGGTTCATCCTGATCCAGATCCTCCGGAGCATCTTGAAGACCATGCGGTAGGAGTGCCCGGGGGGGACCTTGGCCGGATCCCCGTACCGGATCAGATGCTCCGCCAGCTGATTGACGACATCGTCTCCGAAGCCCCGGTTGCCCGAGATCCATTCGGCATAACGGACGTAGCGGTGACGGTCCTGCATCAGGCGGTTCACTACAGGGTGGGGGTGCTCTTCCATGGATCAGCCCTGGAGTCTCCAGTCACAGCCCTGGAGACGCCCCAGGAGGGCCTGTCTCTGATCCATGGGCCCGTGGGCCTGGGTGAGACGATGCAGCTCCTGGACCGCCTCCTGGCAACTCAGAGCAGCTACCTCGGCAGGGAGGACGATCGGCGCAGCGGAGGGCGTCAGCCCGGGAGCGCAGCCGATCAGAGTCGACATACCCAGTGCCGAAGCACCGACCAGAAAGAGACTCTTCATAGCGGAGATTCCTGAATCAGGAGGAGGGAGGGGAGGGGGCTCAGGCCTCGCGGAGGTCGAGCATGCCCTCGCCCCAGTCGAGGGCATCGTTCTCGCTGGCGGTCTCGAGCCAGTAGCTCGAGGCGTGAGCTTCCTGGGTCTGGACCGCTTCTTCGCCGGCAAGAAGAACCGCGGTGGCTCTATCGAACGACCTGTGTGAGCCACCCCACGACAAAAGGGTGGCGGGGGAGGACTCCGTAATCTCCCGATAGCCGCTCCTGTTCCGAGGACCCCAAGCGACCTGCATCTCGAACTTGGCAGGCGCCGCCTCGACGAAGACAGGCTCCTGGTCGATGTTCAGGAAGGCGTCGAAGGTGATGGTGACGGTGCTCATGCTCCGAACCCCCTGGGGCTCCAGCGCCCGGTCCGAGGGTCCTTGAAGGTCAGGGTTCCGTGGGGCCGGGGAGCGTCGAAGGCATCGTCGTGGATGTCGTCGCGAGTGCCGTCATGGTCCGGAGCAATGCTCCGAGCCATGGCCCGCATCCCCCGAAAATAGGTCTCGGGGTCGGCGGTACTGAGCCCGGTCAAGGTCTGTTTCCAGGCGATGTCGGCGCAGTGCTTCTGGTACGGGGTCATAGCTACACCTTGATGTTGACCTTCTTCCCGAAATTGACCCGGGCGGCCTTGTTGTTCACGACGATCCAGACCAGAGGCACTCCGGGGTCTCTGCCCATGGGGTGGCAGATCAGGTCCGAGAACACGATCGCAGCCGTGGGCTTGTGCTTCTTGATGTGGTGGTAGACGGGATCGAGCTCGGTGCCTCCCCGACCAATGACAGTGATCTTCTCGAACGGGTCGTCGTCGAGGATGACGATCTCGTCACGGATCCCGTCATCGAAGGTGACGATGGTGATCTTCTTCGGCTGATGCGCATCGTGGATGTGCTTGACCTCCGAGAGGAACCGGAAGACTTCTTCGTCAGTGACCGATCCCGATATGTCGATGTAGTAGGTCAGGTGGTCGAGCTTGCTGTCCCCGTCGAGCGAGGGAAGGTACTCGTCCTCGTAGCGCCTCGAGGGCCGTTTCCAGGAATAATCGTCCTGGGAGAGCTCGGTGTAGAACCGGCTCAGGAGCTGGTCCCAGGGCAGGATCGGGTTCAGGAACTTTTCGACCTGAAGCACGATCTCCCCCGGCAGTTCCCCGGCGCTCTTGGACATCTGGGCGGCCTGAATTGCTTTGACCTGCTTTGCTTTGACGTCGGCCGCAGCAGCTGTGTTCGGGGAGGGCCTGACGTCACCGCTCAGGGGGCTCTGGAGGGGCCCCTGAGAGCCCTGAGGTCCGGGGGTAGGTGAGGACCCGGGCATGGCAGTACCCTGTCCACCAGGCAGCCCAGAGCCTGTCTGGGGCTGTGGCATGGGCATGCCCGAGGGAGGCTTCGGCAGCAGGTCGTAGACCTCCTCGGTGGTCATACCCTTGTACTGGGTATCGAGGCAGGGTTCGATCTGCATCAGGTAGTCGAACTCGAAGCCCCAGTCCTGGAGGAGGTTGTTGATGACATGGTCCGCTGCCTGGTTCCAGAGGTCCGGGCAACGCTCGGTCCCGAACCGGCTCATGTGGTCGAAACCGGTGTGCATCAGCTCGTGGACGAGCACCGTGAGCCTGGCCGGCGGCGTCATCCACATGAAGAACTGCGGATTGAAGGCGACGGTCTCGCCATTGCACCAGGCGGTCGGAGCGGTCTCGTCCCAGACATATGCGTGATCGGTCATCATCGAGCCAAGGAAACCGGCGCACTTCGAGTGCAGGAAGACCTGGCCCTTGGTCCTGGAGAGGAGCCGGTTGAGAGTGTCCTCGTCAGGCACGGCCGTATTGGCCCAAGGGTAGCCTGTGGAAACGGAAGAAGAGGGAACCTGGCCCGACGCCTGCTGTGCCAGATACCGCCTGACAGCCTCCTGGGAGATCTTGTCGGTGGCCTGCTGCATGCTCGGCAGCATCTGGGGCATGAGTACGAGGCCGGCGACCACCTGTTTGATCAGCATCTCGTCGGCCGCGGAGAACTGCCCGGCCGAGCCGTGCGAGTTTGGCAGGTAGATGGGTGTCAGGGCCATGTCTACGTCTCCTTTACGATCTCGAGGCGAGCTTTGACGAGCCGATAGCCCCTGTCCATCCAACGCTGGATAAGGATTCCTCGATCGGGGCCGGTGTTGTTGCCAGGTGCCAGATGACGCGCCCATGCTTCCGTTGGCGTCGCGCCGAAGGTGCCGTGAAGGTAAACCTGCGGACCTCCGGGCAGCGTGCTTGGCTGGGCTATGAGATAGCCTGCGAGAGCGTTACCGAGGAACATCAGAGTTCTCCTGGCATCGAGAGGCGCAGCTCGGCCACGGTCAGGGGGATCTTGTCCCCCCAGATGGTGCGGGCGTGCTTGTGGAAAGCCTCCCAGGTGAAGCCGCCTCGGGCGATCTGCAAGGCACGCCCGCAGACCGAGCAGATCATGACAAAAGGCTCGGTGACGGCCGGCTCGCAGATGTGCCACGCGGTCATGAAGCCGTAGCCAGGGTGCTCTATGCAGTACACACCGTGACCGCCCGCGCCAACCTGCCAGCGGATGGCCTGGCGGCAATCAGCCAGGATTTGGGGCTCTCCGTGGAGCAGGCTGAATGATGTGCGGTGCTTGTCACGATACTCTCCAACGACCCATGGCATGGCTCAGGCCTTCTTTACATACGTGATGCCGAAGAAATCCACGTCGGAACCGTCGCTCCAGTCCAGATCCAGGTCCCCCTCGACGTGCTGGGTGTAAGCCAGCTTTTGGGCTTCCTCGGCGGTTTCCGCCTCGATCTCGACGGTGGACAGTTCCTGGACCCACTGCTCGAAGGTCACCTTGAATTTGGGCATGGCTCAGTCCTCCTCCTCAGGGGATTCCAACGTGACATAGAATGGGCCGCGCCATTCGCGTACCCATGTGGGTGCATGGCGACTGAAGCGCAGATCGTCGCTCTCGTCGCTGTCAGGCACTTCCATACCGGGTTCGATCTCATCGGGATCGACGATCCAGGTGGTCTCCCCCTCGGGATCAACTTCCATGGCGGTGTTGTTGACCCAGCTCTGTGGAGTGAACGTGGCGGTGTGGGATTTGATCTCCTTGGGGATGACCGGGGGAGGGATCTGGATGGAGTTCAGCTCCCGAATGGCGGCCATGACGTCCTGCTCCTGTCTGCGCCCGAGCCGCTGTAAGGATGCGATCATCATGCGGGTTGTGCCCAGCTCGTTCCGGGCAGTCCGGATCTTGGCATTGGCCGCAGCGATGCGGGGATCATCGAAGAGGTGCTTCATGATCAGGTCTCCAGGCGCGGACCAAGGGCCTCGTTGATGCGATCCAGGTAGATCGCCAAGGCAATGGTGAGGTCCTTCAGGTCAGCCTTCTCGGCCAGGTTCCGGATCGTGTTCACGGCCAGGTGGGTGCCGGGGTTCGGGAAGCCACCTTCCTGTAGGGCCATAGCCCCTGCCACATTGCCGTCCCGGATCTCGGTCACGACCCGCTTTTCCAGCAGGACCTCTTCCAGAATCTCGGACGGGGACTGCTGATCCAGATCGAGGCGCTCGAGCAGCGGCTGGAGCATCTCCCGGATTTCATCGACCGGGGCCTTGTTGGAGATCGCCGATTTCTCGATCAGGTCGAGGATCTCGGTCATCTTCTGGACCCGGGTCCTGTTTGTCTGGTTCTGGAAACCGCTCATGTCACAGGCCTTCTATCCAGAAATTCGTAGGGCTCGTATTCCTCGTAGGAACTCTTGTCGGTGTCCTCGAAGACCTCGATGTAGACGTTGCCTTCTGCCGCCATGTCGAGTGCCAAGACGACCGCTTCCTCGGGGAGGTCGGCATAGGTCGAGTAGGTCATCCGGACATGATATTGAACGCCGTCGGGGTCCTGGTCCGTGTTCTCCTCTGCGGCCGCAGCCTCGAAGAAGGCGTTGATGCGGGATTCCCAGGTCGTGCCTACGGGAGCCTCATAAGCACTCTCGTGCTCGATGAAGCGAAGCAGGATCACGCACAGGCTCTGATCGTCCCAACCCTGCTGTTCGCAGATGGCCTGGGCAACGTCGGGTAGTCGGCTCATTGTCTTGGTACTCCACCGCTTCTGTCGAGCACCCAGACCCGCATGCCGAGAGCTTCGGCGATGCGTGTGGCGAGTTGCTCATGGGAGAGGTCATCTTTGGTGGCCTCGATGATGGTGCCGCGCACGGTAATCGTGATGACACCGTCTCTATCCACGATGACCATCAGGCCGCCTGGTCCAGAGTCTCGTCATCGGTGAGGAACCGGGACAGGGTCTTGCGCAGCTCGACGAAGTCGCTGTCCCGCTCGAAGGTCGGATCCCGGCGATAGATACCGCGGCAGAAGATCACCTGGTACTCGGGCGGGAGGCGCTTGGCGTAGATGACGCTCTGGGGAAAAGTCCCCTTGGTGAACTTGTCGACCAGCAGCATCATGACCGCGAAGAGGGTGCCGGGGTTGGTCGGGACCGGAACGCCCGTGGGATCCTGGCAGATGCTCTCATAGCTCGGGAGATCCGCATAGACCCTGAGGAACGTATCGAACTCGACGGCCGCACCTTCGCCGATGGCTCCGGCGATGAGCGTGCGGTTGATCTGATTGGCGGTCTTGTCGGTGATCAACTTCACCACGAACTCCCAGGTCCGCGGGCAAGGGAAGGTCCGGTCGGTGTGGTCGGGGTCGAACTTGTGCAGGAGCTGCGGCCGGAACTCGAGGAAGGCGAGCACTCTCGAATCCCAGCGGGACTTCACGGCATGGTTCATGAAGTCCTTGTGCGAGAGGCTCATCTCCATATGAACCAGCCGGCTCTGCATGGCCGTCGAGAGCTGATTCACGATCGCCCGATCGGTGGTGAGATTGCCTGCGCCCACGATGTAGCAGTCGGGGTGCAGCCTGGCCTGGCCGACCATGCGGTCGAGCACGATCTTGTAGGCTGCGGCCTGGACGCTCTTGGGCGCCGAGTTCATCTCGTCGAGCAGGAGCACCCAGCCGTTCTTGCCCTCGGGCACCGGCGTGTCCTCGGTGGGGAACATCTCGAACGGAGCGAACGCTGCTCTCATCTCCCGGCCCTCACCGATCCGCATGGGCAGGCCCATGAGATCCTCGGGGGCGCACTGGCTCAGGCGAAGGTCGATCAGCTCCAGAGCGAAATCCTCGGCGATCTGGGCGATGATCGCGGACTTTCCCATCCCGGGGCTGGAGGTCACGAACGGCACCACCCCGGCCTGAAAGCAATCGACGATGGCGGTGCGCACCTCGGACGGTGTCATGGTGAACATGGTCATGGAGACTCTCCTGGAAGGGCTTCAGTGGTCGTAGGGCCAGAATCTCTCGACGAGGTTCTTCGACTCGAGCAGGCTCAGGTCGCAGAGTTTGCGGACCTGCTTGATTGCGCCGATCTTGTCCTTGGTGCCGACGCTCCTCAGGAGCTCTTCCATGGCCGAGAGCGGGACGGAGGATCTCACGAACGGCGGCGCGGGGATCAGGTGCCGGACGACGAAGTTCATCGCCTCCTGCGGATTGATGAACTCCTCGATGATGGTCACCTTGGTCCGCGCGCTGTCGGGACGGTCCTTGTCGGCGGGCTGGATCTTGTACATGAACACGAGATTTCTCCTGATTGCAGACGAGAACAAAAAGGCCCCTGCGCCCTACCGCATGCTCGAAAGCAGAGGCGCCAGGCCGCAGGGGCAAGTGATCGGGCAGTAGGGGCTCAGGCAGAGAGAAGCCCCCAAAAAAAGAGGCTCACCTTGATCGCCTTGATCAGTCTGTTCAGTGAGCCTGACGCACGCGCTCGAAGACTTCCTTGGGGATCGTCTTGTGGTAGGACTTCTTCTCGCCACCCTCTTCCACGGTGACTCGGATCCGGATGCCCAGAGCAACGGCCACACGCAAGACCGTGGCAAGGTGAGGCCGTCGGGTGTCCCCGTAGATCAGGCGGCTCAGGGTCGAGGAGCCCACCTGGGCTCGGTTGGCAAGGGCTGCAAGCTGGCCCCGCTTGCGCAGATAGGCACGAGCCTGATCGGTGATGCGCTGGCGCAGGAGGTCGTCCAGTTCCTCGGCAGTCATGGGATTCTCCTTTTGGGGTCGGGCTCGACCCCCCAAAAAACAAGCGTTCCGGGAAAGACTCTCCGTAGTTTCCTGCTGAAGCTCAAAAGAAAAATACCCCCCACGCCTTCCTCTTGCGAGGGGCGTGGGGGGATCTTCCAATCTTCTAAGCGCGCCCTGAAACCGGGCCTAGCTCAAGGCGTAGTTGGCCTCGAGAATCTTGGGAGCCAGGTTGCCCCCGAACTTGGAGACGACGATGAGAGGTCCCGCGATCCTCTTCACGATGAAGGCCAGCAGATCGCTGGCAGCCATGTCGCTGAGGATGCGATTGTACTGCCGACGAAGGTCGTTGCCGTAGTTGGCATGGACCCGGAAGCAGTCATGGACTCCGAGGACCGGGAAGGGCTTCCTGGGCAGGGTCTCCACCAGTTCCCGGATGACCTGGATGTCAACCAGGTGGAGGTTCTCGCTGTCGAGATGCTCGAGGATCCGGGCGCTGAGAAAGCCCGATTCGAGATAGTGTCTCCAGAGCGTCTCCGCGAGCTCGTGGTGGGGGGAGCGTCCCCCGGAGGTGGAGTAGGTGCCCGTCGAGTCGATCTCCTTCAGGAGGGCCCTGAGGCGCTCTACAGAGGTCGTATCATAGGAGCACCGGCGTCCGAGCTCCCGGAAGATGAGCCCGTCCACCGAATGCGTGATATTGGCCGCAAGCGAGAGCCCGGTATCGGTGCCGATGTTGTGGTAGGTGGTGACCGTATGCTCCTGATCCTCCAGCAGGAACTTGTGGTTCACGGGGGTCATGACCTTGACCTTGACGTGGAAGTTGTCGGGCAACACCCAGTCATGCGAAAGCGTGCCTGGCTGCCAGAGGTCGATCAGGGCTTCGTTGAGCGACCAGGCTCCAGGAGCCTCTCCGGACATGACCTGATAGAACACGTCGAGGTCATCCCCTTCTCCGAAGAGCTTCCTCGGCTGCCGTTTGGAGCCAAAGAACGAGGTCATGATCGCTTTCTTGACCTGATCCTCGGAGATGTCTCCTGTGGCATTCAGGAGCGGCAGCATGAACTGGTAGAGGTTCGCGTAGAGGTTCTCCCGTTCCCCGGTGTCAACGAGGTTGCAGAGGCTCCCGGACTGCTCGCAGTCGATGAGCAGCGAGAGGATCTGGGCACCCGATGCCGTGGCGTCCAGGCTGATCGGATAGCCTGTGGGCTCGCCCCTCTGGGTCTTGCCCCAGGCCCTGATGCCGGCGAAGAAGAGCGCCGGTTCCTTGGCCGCCTTCATCAGCGGGTGCGAGGAGATGGCCTTCGCATTGGCCAGCCAGGAGAGTTCGACGATCTCCGTCAGGTGATCCGCGAACCAGTCCAGGCGCTCTTTCCAGGGCCTCTTGTCCAGACCGAAGTTGCTGGCCACGTCGATGCGGAGGTATTCTTCAGGGGTAAACTCCTGGAATGCCATGATGTTTTCTCCTTGGTTCGGGCTGGGCTCAGAGCTCGTCAGCGTTGATCCACGCGACGACAAAGACGACGAGGATGATCCCAACCACCCACACGCTGGGGCTGGCCATGAACTCGGGATTGAAACTGCGCATGGTGATCTTCTCCTTGGGTCTGGGATGGTGGTAGAGGGGGCGCTAGAGCGCCCCCCCGATCTCCTCTGCCTGCGAGCGAGGCTCCTCGTGCAGGCTGTTGAACTGCTCCTCGTTCAGCTGCGAGATCTCGTCGAGGATGATCTGGCTCGGGTTGTTGCCCCGGATCCAGTCATAGGAGCCGTCGTAGGGGCCGACGTTGCGATCGTGTTCCAGGACCGTATGGACGGCCTCGGCCAGACGCTCGGCATGAGCCCTCAAGGCGGAGATCTCATTCCGGTTTTGCATGGCCATCTCCCGGGCCTCGTCACGCTCTTTGCGAAGGGTCGCACACTCCTTGCGGTAGTGCCGAGCGTCTTCCTGGTAGGTGTCGCGGGCACGGATGATGCTCGTGATCAGTTTGGCGCTGGTCTCCTCCCGCTTCTCGCTCTTTTCGATCGACCTACGCAGTTCCTTGTTGTCCTCGAACGCTGCCAGGAGGGACTTATGCTTGTGGGCGACCTGCCGACGCAGCTGCTCGATCTGCTTGGCGGCGGTGAGCCGGTTGATCTCGTTCTGGAGGATCGTGATGGTCCCGCGGGGATCGGTGTCGTCGCAGTCGCGCAGAGGTATATCGGTCTTGTGCATGGCACACTCCATCGGTTCAGATTCAGTTCAGATTTGATTGTGGGAAGGGGCTCAGGCTTGGTTGTTGTGAGCCTCGACGATGACCCGCTTGATCACGTCGCCGTGGCAGGCCCCCGGAGAGCAGAAGCAGATGAGGGCAATGGGGCCCTCGATAGCTGCCACGTAGATCTCCCGGAGAGCGTCTACGACCCGGGAGTTGCCCACGAAGCACTGCTCCTCGAGCCAGATCAGGTAGGCGTCCACGGCCTCCTGACGGGAGCCGACGACGGCTTCTGCCTTGGTTCCCGTCTTGTGCGAGAAGGGGTTCCTGAGAGGAGATCCCCTTCCGATGTAGAAGGCCAGCGGGACTGGCGGCTGGCCATGGTGCTTGTTCCAGACCAGGATGTTGTTGGCGATGTTGTTGGTGAAGTCGTTGGCGGAGTCGTTGGTGGTGTTCATGATGATGCTCACGCCTCGATGAATCCGTTGAACCCCTCGTCGTTATCGAGGTCCTCCGTGGTGTAGAAGTAGTCGTGCTGGAGCGCGAACTCCTTGGCCTCCTGGCTCCAGTACCTGACGGCGATGCCCTTGGGCCAATCGGCCTGGATCTTGATGTCCGAGCCGTCCTTGGTGAGCGTCACCTTGATGGGGAGGCCTTCGAGGAGACGTTCCCCGATCAGGTAGCCGTCGAACCAGAGGGCATCGACCTCGGCGGTCTCTTCCTCGTTGTAGGGGTTGGTGTAGGCCATGAGTTTCATGGGTCAGTCTCCTTCCCATTCGGTCAGGATCTCGGCGAGAGCCCTGGCCTGGTTGATGGTGCTGGTGGCGAAGCCGTCGGTCAGGATGCCGTTCCGGTCCCTGACGTTGGTGAGGAGCTGGCTCATCAGGTCCAGGTGCCGGATGGCCCAGAGCTCCCAGCAGCTCTTGTAGAGGCGCCACTGGATGTCCTGGTTCGGGTAGGGGATCAGCGAGGGCTTGCCCTTGCCGAGCCTCCAGTCATCTCCGCCGGGGGCGTAGCCCTTGATGTCGCACTGATACCATTGCTCGATGGTGCGGCCGTCAGGCATCCTGGCGTAGAGAGCCGAGAAACGAGGGTCCCCTTTGGAGGAGACCTCGTAGCCACCCTGGTTGAAGCGGGCCCAGGTGATCGTAGTCGTCATGATCAATTCCTTTCCGGGAAGCAGAGAAGCATCCCCAGTCTGTCGATGTACTGTTGATAGCGATCCGCCTCCTGTTTCTTCAGGCTACGGGCCCTGTCGATCTCCCGCTGGATGTCCTCGGTATCCAACTCGAGAGGATACCGGAACACCTCTCCCAGCGTCGGGTTGAGCATCTTCGCGCTCACTAAGAGGTCCGTGCGATCGTTGTCGTCGAACTTCATGATTCACTCCTCGATCTCGTAGGCGCAGATCGCTGTGGTCGGGATGGTGATCTCGTTGTCTGACCCGAGCACGGTTCCTCTGATGAAGCATCCGTCGAAGGTGCCGAGCTTGTGGTAGTCGGGCTCCCTCAGGCTAATGTTGAAGCTCTGTCCATTGGTCAGATGAAAGATCACGGTGAAGCCGTCGCTCTCGGCGAAAGCCTTCTTGAGCGTTTCCCACATGGTCTCACTCCTCGTTAAGGGTTTCGGGATTGGCAAACTCGATCACACTTTTGTTCCAGTCGTTGCCCTGGTAGGTAGCGTGATACCCTTGCGAGTAGGTTCTCCCTCGCTTGTCGTACTTATGGGTCAACCAGAACCCATGCGGCTGCATGAGCATGGCTTCGATCACATCACGAGAGACTCGGTCGTATTTCTGGAAGGCCTTCTTGCGCTTCTGGAACTCGGGGTAGCTCTCGTCGGGCTTCTGCTTGTCGAGGTTCTTCCAGCTGTTCTGGACGAAGGCGACGGTGTCCGCGTTGATCTTGAGATTCACCCGGTTCACCCGGTTGATGTGATCCAGGCAGATGTCGTCGTCGTGGTGGTTCTTCTTCAGGATCAAAGATCCCTTGATCGTGCGGTAACCGGTTTCCCGATTGTGTCGCGCCTCGAGAGGCTCCTCGATCATCGGCAGGGGATACTGGAACTGCTCGATGCGTTCCCTGGTCTCGGGAAGCATGTCGTATTCGACGATCACCTCGTAGATGAGTTCGCCATTGTCATGCCTGCTCCCGGGCTTCTCCCGCGGATGCAGATTCACGAAGTTGGCGCTGGCCGCGAGAACGATCGCGTCAGCGCAAGCCTGGTACGGGAAGCTTTCCTCCTCGAAATAGCGAACCAGGATCCCGACCATGGTGGCGATCGGAACCCGCTTGTGGATGCAGGCCTGGACCATCAGATCCAGGACGAATCCCTTGGGGCAGGGGATCTCCATGTCCCCCAGCGTCTGCTCGTGCTGCTCGATCAAGCTGCTGAACTCGCTGGCGAAATCCTCTCTCAACGAGGGCACCAGCTGCGACTTGGCGTAGAGATATTCCAGCTCGACCTGGCTGGCTCCCTGAGCCGAGGTCGTCCAGGAGAGCTCGAGGTTAGGGCATGCGTTCATGGCTCTGGATTCCCTTTTTGATCTTTAGCCAGGCTCAGGATGAGACCTGGATCGTTTGAGACAAATCGCCCATAGGGGCCGATTCGGTTCGGTTGAACACAGGTTCAACCCATCCTTTTAGGGATGCTTTAGTTCGAGTCATGGGCTCTGGGTTTGGGTATTCACGGGTTCAGGCTCGCCTTTCGTGCTGGGCTCTCAGGGCTCTTGAGAAGCTCCTGAGAGTTGGAATCAGCAGGTCGAAGTAGCCATTCCCGTGGGCAGGAGCCCGCCCCACAACGGCCGGAGGCCGAGCCCAAGACACCGGGAAGAGAGAGCGCAGAGGCTATCCAGGAGCCCTGGAAACTCACCTCCAGATCGTCTTCAGATCCTCCCTAGATCCTCTCGAGATCCTCTCGAGATTCTCGTGTTTTGGCTCACGGATCTGGAACTATCGACCCTAAATTTAACCTGTGCTCTGGAACTATCGGATCCAAAGCTTAAGCCTGCCCCAGTCCATCTCCTTTCGGGAGGGGACCAGGGCAGGCTCTTGGTTAGCTCAAGCTCACGCGAAGGCGAGGCCCGAGATCATCTGGACGATGTTGTTGGACGACGCCGGCTTCACGACCCGCTCGTTGATCCGGCGCAGTTCCAGCGCGATGACCGGGACCGGATTCTCCGGATCGAAGTCCACCGGGGTGAGCAGCCGGGTCTCCCCGGGCGCCATCGAGAAGCCGAACTCGACCAGCTTGGCGAGGTAGGCGTTCCGGGGCTGGACCACCGTCTCGAGGTAGCTGTCGCTGCCCTTTTCCTCCATGGCGTTCATCGTGTCGATGGCGAGGCCATAGGGGAGCGGAGTGCGGGTGAAGCCCTCCTCGACCTCGGGGTCGATGGTCGGGATGCAGAGCACCGGATTCAGCCACAGGTACGTGGTCTCCTTCTGCTTCTCGGTGCCCGTCTGGCTGATCGGGGCACGGCGGTTCTGCTGCTGGGAGGCACGGGTCTGAGCCTGCTGGGACAGGGGCAGCTGGGCCTGGTTGGAGGCCTGGTTCTGACCCTGGGCGGCCAGAACGGCAGCGGCAGCAGCGACACGGGAGGCGTTGGGGACGAAGGACATGTTTGGCTCCTTGAGCACGAGTGGAAGTTTCAGAGGTTGAAGAAGGGCATCCCACGTCATCCAGCAGACCGGCCAGCAGGCCTAGCGGGCCAAGCAGGCCTAGCAGGATGAGGGGGATTACCCAAAGCGGGCGGAGCCCGAAGCGATCACCAGAGGCGTTGGGTGATCAAGTCACGACGGTGACGTTAGACAGTAGTTGTCCCAGAGCTTTCTAGGACAAGTGTCTGGACTACCACGAAAGAAGGTTCCCATGGCTATACCAATACCAGTCACTGTCCACCACTAGACTGGATTTCAACCAGTCTGTAGGGGAACTCAAGGATGCTACCGCACGCCTTAGTGCGCGAAATTCGCTATCGCAAGGTGATAATGGGCATCCTTCCGCCTATCGTCGGGGATTCTTAAAGGACCCCCGAAATAGGGGTTGCATCTCGCAACACCGTTCCCGGGACGGAACGTTTGGGCCCTGATTCAGAGCCTTAAATCAGAGCCCTTTCCCGGGGTCTTCCGAGGCGACACGGACGGCATGTTCCTCGGCCGTCTCGACGCGGGTGACGCAGACATGCTTGGTGCCGTGATGGGGACAGCCCTCATCCTCGCAGAGATCGTGCATGCCGTCGTCGTCGGGGAGCGTGATGTCGCTGTGGCCCCGGTAGTCGATCTCGGCGTCCCGCTCGCGCCGCACGTCGGCCTGGGAGATACAGTCTCCGGCCTCGGAAGGATCCCAGTCGGAGCCCACGGAGCCGAAGATGCTCTGGCTCAGCTGGTAGGCGTAACTCTCGATACGCTTGATCCACTGCTCCTTGGTCTCGAAGATCCACTCGAGGTCATCGTCCAGCCCCTCACCATGCAGGATGGTCTGGAGCAGGACGTTGAGGTTGTTCAGGTTGATGGGATCGACCAGCTTGACCGGGTCGATCTCCGACTGCTGGCAAGGATTGGTCGGCGGGATGAACGGCATGGCTTTCTCCTATCTAGTTGAGTCGAGATGAAAGGGATGGCCTCGACGTCACGGTTGCAGCCGTGCGCCGAGGCTCTGGTTCTGATGCTCGGTCTCGGTGTTCAGTCCCAGTCCCCTGGGATGGGCTGAGCCATGGCGGCCGCGACCATTCCGATGCGGTCGGTCTGGTAGCGGATGGTTCTGCGGGCCCTCTCCAGTTCACCCTCCAGATTGAGGATCATGGCCTGAGCTTCCGCGAGGTTCTGGGGCAGATTCTTGATCCGCTCCATGCGCTTGGAGTGCTGCTCCTTTCGCAGGATTTCGTTCACGATGTTGGCCATGGCTCTCTCCTCAAGGGGCTGATGTTGGGGATGGTAGCCCGGGCTTACGCCTGGGCCTCTTGGCTCAGAACGGGACCATCTCGAAGACGGCCTCGCTCATGTGCGGGAGCATATAGCTCCGGTTCCGCTCATAGTCCTCGACGGCCTTCTCGAGCGAGGTCCTCCGCATGAAGATGGTCTCGCTCTGGGCGTAGTTGCCCAGGCGATCCCAACGCCCCTCGATGGTGAGGAGCTGGTTGATCTCCTCGTAGGCCAAGATGTAGTCGGCCTCGCTCTGGATGATGATCTTGTTCACGTTACGCATGGGAATCTCCTTTGGATCCAGTAGGAGAGGATGGTTGAGTTCAGACTGTGAAGTTCAGGCAGGTGAGCCGGCCGGTGTCAGGGACTTCATCCGGAGCGAGTGCCCGGTCTCGAAGATGCAGGCGATGGCGACATAGCCGCCGATCCCGTTCGGAACCTCGAAGCTGGTGAGCACGGTCCAGGTCCCGGTCTCATGGTTGATCCAGACCTCGAGGTAGACCTCGGAGGCACCACCGGAGTTGGAGCTCTCGTTATCGGTGATGCCCATGATCTGGAGGCTCTCTCCGAAGACGGAGTCCAGCCTGTGGGTCAGGGCATTGCGGTCCTCGCACCAGAGCTCGGTCTCCTGCCAGGATCCCGAGTTGTTCTCCTGAGCACTCACCAGCTGGACCATGATCGTGACCCAGGCAGCGATCACGACGATGGCGAAGATCGTCTGAAGGGTCTTCTTCAGCACGGCTTTCAGAATGCTGTTTGCAGCGGTACGCATTGGATCTCTCCGTGTCTTGGGGGTTGGGGTTTGACTCTCACCTTCAGCTTCGCTGCGGCTGACGCCTGCGCTCGCTTCCGGTGAGGTCCCGGGAATCATTTCCCATCTCGGACGGAGTCCGTCTTTCGGTTGGTTCTTTCGGTTGGCTCAAACCTACGGGTCTGGTTCTCTGCTTCGGGTCTGGTCGAGGGGTATCACTAGGTGACTCCCAGGAGCCTCCAGGAGAGGGCACAGGAGGCCTTCTCGCTCTTGGAGGTCACAGGACAGCGGGTAAGGCTCAAGCCTCTCCAGCGAGCTCTCCGGAGCTTCTAGAGCTATATGCCCTGAACGCATCAACTTGAGGTTGAGCGATGCCCAAAAGGCATAGGCTCGGAGGTGAGCTGGAGGGTGAGCCGGGATCACATGCAAGAAGCTGCATGTGTGTAGGGGATGGTTCTATCAATTCCCCAGCTCCGCCCCGGCTACGGAGAGCCAGGGCGAAGGGAGAGGTCAGGCAGCAGGGGTGATGCTGGGAGTGAACTGGGAGTCGGAGATGGAGTCGAAGATGGCCTTCAGGTGGGGATCCGAGGCCAGTTCCAGCTCCAGGGCCTTGAGCTCCCGGGAGACGTCACGCTTGGCGGTATTGACCCGAAGCAGCTGACGCGAGGCGCTGGTGACCTCGAGCTCCTTGATGGAGTCATCACGGTACTGCTTGGCATAGGCAGCAGCGGTGTCGACGAGGAAGCCGACGGAATCCACGGCAACCACGGTCTTGTTCGCGGTGGTGGTGACGACGGTAAGGGAGGCGACGGTGGTGGTCTTGAAGGCGGTCCAGACGGACATGGTGAGTGCTCCTGATCAGGGAAAGCTAGGGCATAATTACCCAGAGCGTGCGGAGCACAAAGGCACGGGTGTGAGTGTTAGTGTGAAGGGGACTAGGGGGTGGGGTAGTGTGAAGAGTACTAATACAAGAGGGGGGGGGGTATTTCAGATTGGGGAGTGTGAACCCCAAAGGAGTACGGTGGAACACCTCTATGATGAAATCTACTACTGCAAAAAATATTATATGAAATATCTCTATAAGGACTTCCATCTTACTGACTAACTCTATGTCGCATAATTAGTATTATGTTATGTATGGGTCTTAGATCTCTCTGAGACTATCCTAGTAACATACTACCTTAGGTTGAGAGATAAGAGGGAGAACTCTCTCTAGAATCTACCTCTCCACGAGGAAGGATATATACCCCTGTAGCGTAGCGTAAGCGTAGCGTAAGGGGTATATATCCTTCCGAGTACGAGGAAGGATAAGACAACTATTATAATTATATTATATAAAAGAAACTAGGTTATGAGGTGAAATAACCTATTGACCCCTTATAGGGTATAGAGAGATATTAGAATCCCCTCTGGAAGAGTGCCTAGAGAGAGGGAGAGATAGAAAGATAGAGAACCAGATCATGAACCTTACGCCTCAGACCCTCCGGGATGCCTTCCCGAGCCACCTCAAGAGCCTGGCTACGAAAGAGCTCACCGACAAGCTGAACACCCTTTCGAGCGATCCTGAAGAGGCCCAGCTGTTCCGGGATGGTTTGGTCTCCTATGCGACCATCATGAACGAGGGGAAGTTCAAGCTCGAGGATTACGTCAATGCCGTGATCTATGTGAGCCACAAGATGCTGGGGTGCTCGAACCAGCTGGCCTGGAAGAAGACCTTCCCCCAGAGGCATCAGAGGCTGGTCGCCAAGGGAGACACCGAGCAGACGATCTCGGCCTATGTGGCAGCGTACAATTCCAACAAGCTGGTGAACTTGATCCTCGAGCAGACCATGGTTCCGACCTGGGTGCTCAATGCGGATATTTACCAGAAGGCCATCAACACCCAGTTCGACATCATGACCGATACCCAGGTCTCCGCGAAGGTCCGAACGGAGGCAGCCAATAGCATCCTGACGCATCTGAAGCGCCCGGAGACCAAGAAGCTGGAGATCGACCTGGGGGTTCGTGAGCATGCCGGCATGGCCGAGCTGAAGAGCACCATGATGCAACTGGCTCAGCAGCAGAGGGAGCTGATCACCCAGGGAGTCAATACCCAGACGATCGCGCATCAGCCCCTTTTCGTCCTGGATCCAGATGCCGATGAAGCCCTGGTTGAGGCTATGGCCGATGAGGAGGAGAGCCAGGACGAGAGCTAGGGAAGCCCCCTGCCCGTTTTCTTCCTGGCTCCCTCTCCGGTTTCTTCCCTGGATCAAGACCCGATTGACCTGGCTCTGAGAACGTGGGTATGTTGGCGGTGTGGTGTGGTGTTAAGTACTGCTACACCACACCACGACCCAGTCATATGGGCGCAAGGGGATTCTGGACTGTAGACACGCTGATGACCCCCTTCCCTCCTCCCGCCCTGGCGGGCGTCCGTCGGAGGGGGTCATCAGCTGGGTACGGGGAAAGGGTCGACACCGGCGTCACAAGAAGGATCCAGGCTCATGCTCGAACCCACCTATCCCCTCGCCGACATCCCCGCGAATGTCTGGACCAAGGTCATTGACGGTCCGGTGACCGAAGTCCTCGTCACGGGTACGAGCGATTTCTACTACTGCTACGCCGAGACCGCGCCCCTGGTGAACAGCCTTCCCGGGCATCATCGGGCGGCCCGCAAGGACCTGGTGACTCCGCTTCCCGAGGGGATGGCGCTCTGGGTGCGTAGCCGGAACCGGCCGATCGTGCTGAGCATCACCGTCGACGCCGTCTGAGCTCCCGCGGGAAAGGTCCGGTCTCATGGTCACCAAGCCCGAGAACTATTTCATGCGGGAGCTGCCTGCGACAGGTTTCTCCAGGCAGTTCCTTCGCGAGGGTTCCGGGGGCATGGGCCCCCCGCCCCTCCTCGAGTTCACTGGCTCCCTGGTCCTCGCCAGCAGCACCACGCCCCTGGCGGCAGGGAGTCTTCTGACTCTGACCGATACCCTGGACTTCGCCCAGGAGCTCGGGAGCTATGCGGTGGTGCTCCTGGTTCAGGAGAACGAGGGTTCCTGGGAGATTGTCGACCACGACATCCAGGCAGGCCCCTACGAGATCCCCCAGGCCGTGGAGTCGGGTCAGTGGACCTGGCGAGTGTGGGCCACGGCTACGGCCGAGGGCTTCGCGACCAGGTCGGTCGCCAGCAACAGCCTGACCGCGACGCTCGAGGTGATCCCGGTCTTCGAGGCGCCGGTCAACACCGTGGCGCCCGTGCTTACGCCTGGGGCCTTCCCCGAGGTTGGCTCGGTACTCTCGGCCAGCTCCGGCACCTGGACGGGCAGCCCGGCCCCCACGATCACCTACCAGTGGCGGGCCGATGGGGAGGACATCCTCGAGGCGACCTCGAGCACCTACGAGACCCAGACCTCGGACATCGGCAAGCAGGTCGGGTGTCAGGTCCGCGGCACCAATGTTGCCGGCACCGCGGCCGAGCTCACCGCCACCATCCGGATCGGCCCGGCCCTGCCCGTGGCCGCCTGGACCAGCACCGACGGCTGGGTGGTCGATCCCTATACCGCAGGCGGGCTGGGCACGAAGCCCTCGGTCCTGACGGGCCGGGTTCGGGGTCGGAACTTCTCCCAGGACTCGAGCGATCTCCGTCCCGAAGTCGTGGAGGTGGAGGGTCGCCGGGCCATCAGGTTCGATGGCGCGAACGACATCATGGTACATTCCGGGACGAACTTCCCGGCCCTGGGTGTCGAGACCGCTCACTACGAGTTCTTTATGGCTCTCCCGCCTGAAGACTATGGTGGAGATAACGTCTGGATCGCAGCCTGGGCAGCCTCGGTTACCCACTCCTATGTGACCACCCAGATCGACAATGAGACCGGCGACACGATCCGGGTCGGCCCTATCGACAGGTTGGCGTCTGCCTACCCCATCAGGTGGGAAAGCGTCGACCTGACCACGGTCTCCGTGGATGACCGGAAGTGGGTCCTGATTGAAGTCATGAGGGTCTTCGAGGCGATCGGGGACAATGGCCGAGGGGTGACTGTGTCCGAGAACGGGGAGGATGTGGGATTATACCAGCACGGCACCGCGACCGCTGAGGGAACCCCGGCAGCTCTCAACAATGTCTCCCTCGGAGGCGCCGGTGGAGGCCAGCGTCTTGGCAGACCCTCGGCCGCAACCATTGGCCGAGCGGGCCATCTGTGGCGGCTGCCCACCATTGAAGAGCGTGCCGCCATTGTCGCCTGGGCGGCCGATGCCCACTGATGCTTGAGTCCTTCAGCCAGGAAGCCGATCGGTTCGCCGACGAAACCATCGCGGCCGCGCTCTCGAAGCGCGGCCTCGTGCGCCAGACGGTTGACGAATGGCTGAACCAGGTTGACTACGGGACCTTGAACTCCGGGCACTATGTGCCGAGCCTCTTCGCCCTGAACTTCATGAACTTCATTAAGCTCGTGAACGGTGGTATCGGCGAGGAGAACAAGACTCCCGTGGTCCATCTGGTCATGCTGGATCAGATGGCCGGCAAGCGCGAGAACATCGCCAACCTAGTCTTCCGCGGCGCAGCCAAGACCAGCCTGTTCTTCGAGTACCTGGTTCTTTACCTGGCCGTCTTCGGAGAGATTCCCGGCTTCGGGAAGGTAGAGGGGATGATCTACATCTCCGACTCCATGGACAACGGGGTGAAGAACGCCCGCAAGAACGTCGAGTTCAGGTGGCAAAATTCAGAGTTCCTTCAGGACTGGCTCCCCCCCGACACTGTCAAGATCACGGATGGGTATCTGGAGTTTCGATCCAAGACCGGCAACTTGCTGGGCGTCCGCATGTACGGAGCCAAGACCGGCATCCGCGGAAACAAGGTCTTCGGCAAGCGCCCGACGCTCTGTGTGCTGGACGACCTGGTCTCCGATGATGACGCCAAGTCCAAGGCGGCCATGGAGGCGATCCGGGACACGATCTCCAAGGGGGTGGATTACGCCCTGCATCCAACGCGCCGGAAGATCATCTTCAACGGCACCCCCTTCAACAAGGGCGATGTGCTCTATGAGGCGGTGGAATCCGGCGCCTGGCATGTGAACGTCTGGCCGGTCTGCGAGCGGTTTCCTTGCACTCGAGAAGAGTTCAACGGGGCTTGGGAGGACCGCTTCACCTTTGATTTCGTGCAGAGCCAGTACGAGAAGGCCGTCCTCGAGGGCAAGCTCTCGAGCTTCAATCAGGAGCTGATGTTGCGCATCTCATCCGAGGAAGAGCGCCTGGTTCAGGACACCGAGATCCGCTGGTATGAGCGGCAGGTTCTGCTCCAGAACCGGAGCCGGTTCAACTTCTACATCACCACCGACTTCGCCACGAAGGCCAAGCAACATAACGACTTTTCGGTGATCTCGCTATGGGCCTACAATGCCAATGGGGACTGGTTCTGGGTTGATGGGATCTGCGTCAAGCAGACCATGGACAAGACCGTCAACGACCTCTTCCGCCTGGTAAGCGAGTATCACCCCCAGGCCGTCGGCATCGAGATCGCCGGGCAGCAGGGCGCCTTCATCCAGTGGCTCACCAACGAGATGATGAGTCGCAACATCTGGTTCACCTTCGCCCAGGGCAAGAACGGCGAGCCGGGGATCCAGCCCGAGATGGACAAGCTCTCGCGCTTCAACCTGGTGGTGCCTCTGTTCAAGGCCGGGAAGATCTACCTGCCTTCCGAGATGAGGGCCTCCCGGATTATCGGCGAGCTGCTCCAGGAGCTTCAGCTGGCGACCTTGGGAGGCTTGAAATCCAAGCACGACGACTTCATCGACACGGTTTCCATGCTGATGTATCTTAAGCCCTGGAAGCCCTCCGAGAGCTCTCCTCAGGTCCAGAACGACGATGGGATCTGGGAAGTAGACGAGCCCGAGCCCGGCCAATCCACCCTGTCATCCTACATCGTTTGACCTCTTCAGGAGTGGTTTGCTCATGCAAGTCCAGGATCTCTTCAAGCGCCTGAGCTATGGCGAGCTCTCCAACCTCTCGATCGGCAACGAGGGCGCGGGTACGATTGCCGACGGCAAGGAAGCGCAGGTCCTCTCCGCGATCCAGCTGGCGCTCACCACGATCTATGCACGCTTCCAGCATCGGGTTTCGTCCCTGGTTCTCGAAGCCACGGAGGGGGTTTCCTCCTATGTGCTGGACTCCCAGCATGCCGAGAGCGACACCACATCATCCCCAAGCATCCCGCGTTACATCAAGGACGTGACCGAGATGCCGGCCCCCTACCCCGACGACCTGATCAAGATCCTGTCGGTGGTCCGGAGGGATCGGCCCGAGACCCCCAACGTGGACGAGGCCCGGCCCTTCCAGATCAACTCCCGGCGCAATCAGGAGAATGCCGCCAAGGTCCTGGCCTACAACGAGTTCCGACTCCTGTCGGCTAAGCTCGGTGACCTCTTCGATGTGGAGTATCAGGCCAAGCATCCGACCCTGGCTCTGGGCGGGTCGATCCAGATCATGCCGGCACTCGAGGAGGCCCTTCAGGCCAGAGCCGCCGCAGCGATCTTCTCGGGCATGACGGGAGAGACGCACGTCGCTAGGAGTCAGGAGCTGCTCGCCCGCTACGAGGCGCTCTGCCAGATGGTGCTCCTGAATGACATGGCTCAGGAGAGCGGCTCCGACGACTACGATCGGCTCAGGGCGCGGGGCTGGGTCTGATGCCTCATGTGATCGACATCCAGAGCTGGGCGGACAACCTCGAGCTCGTCCGGCTCCCTGGGCTGGATTTGGCCATCTCGGAGGAGATCCAGGCCCGGGTCGATGCGCTCTCGGCCCATTCGGTGCGGATCACGGTTGCTCAGACCGATGCGACCACGGCCCAGGATGACGCCAACGAGGCGATCGGCCGGATCTACCAGACCGGGCTCGATGCCCAGAGCTATACCAACTACAAGATCCAGCAGCTGAGGGACGAGCTGCTCGGGACGATTACCTCCAAGATCGAGGCGGCCGAGGGCTCCCTGGAAGAGGTCCTGCAAGAGGAGATCGAGGCCAAGATCGACGAGGCGGTCTCGGCTGCTGAGGCTACGGCGAACGAGATCCGAGGGAACTATACCGAGGCCCGGACGGCGCTCGACACTCTCTTCGGCTTGTCTGAAGACATCCTGGACGAGGATCTCCCCCTGACCCGGGCTGCGGCCGAGGCAGCCAAGCTGGCCGCGGATAACGCGAAGGCCGTGGTCGAGTCGATCTTCGCGGGCTTCACCTACCCCAACGCCCAGGCCGGGATCGAGGCTTCGGTCGAGGCCGCTTCCATGGCTGCCGATGCCAAGGACCTTGCCCAGGCCTCGGCCACGGCCGCCTCCAACAGCGCCAACAGCGCCTCGGGGCATGCCGCCACCGCGGTGACCAAGGCCGGCGAGGCCTCCCTGAGCGCCATGGCCGCAGCTGCCTCCGTGGTTCGCGCCTCGACGGGATCCTCCAAGGTGGTCCCAGCCGACATGGCGGACGCCAACTGGACGCACGTCCTGGCAGGGGCTCCTGGCACGATCGGGATGCACGCCGAGGTCGAGCCCCACACCGGCTATGTGACGGTCCCCGATACCGACACCGAGGACATCCTGTTCGTGACCCAGCTGGGTCTCCAGTGGGTTGCCGGGCAGACCTACCGGGTCACCGCCATCGTCCGGACCGATGCCCCGACCGCCGGTGTCACCGCGGTCGTCGCGCAGCTCGACGAGTATTACGACCCCCTCTCCGTCGTCTACCCCAACAGCGCCACCATCGGCGGCCTGGGAGACTGGGAGCTCCTGGTCTTTGACTATACGCTGCCTCAGGCTCACCCGGACTGCATCTATTTCCGGATCGGGATCCGGACCATCGAGAGCGGATTCCCCGACATCCCGATCGACATCCAGGCGATCCTGGTCGAGGACGTGACCCAGCTCCTGGCGATCGAGAGGTATTCCGAGGCTGCCGTGAGCAGCGCGGAGGCGGCCGAGGTTTTCAAGAATACAGCGGTGTCCGCAGCATCGGCCGCCTCGAGCCATGCCGTCACGGCTGAGACCTATGCCGAGGACTCCGAGGATGCCGCCGGGACAGCGGCTGCTGCTGCCTTGGCCGCAGCCAGTTCCGCCTCTTCGGCCGAGACCTCCGAGACCGATGCCGGGCTTGCTGCCTCTGCCGCATCGGCCAGTGCAACGGCCGCCTCCATCAGTGCCGGTGCTGCGGGAGTAGCCGCAGGGAATGCCGAGGACTCGGCCGATGCGGCTGCGCTCTCGGCGACCCAGGCCCAGACCGCCCGGAATGAGGCCGGGATCTCAGCCTCCTCGGCTCAGTCCTTTGCGACGACTGCTTCGGTGAATGCCGGAGAGGCAGTGATTTCCGCAGGAACAGCTTCGTCGGCGGCCTCGGCTGCCTCAGGCTTTGCGTCCAACGCAGAGGCTTCCAAGACGGCTGCCGGGATCTCGGCTTCGGCTGCTTCCGGATCAGCCACCACGGCCTCCACGGCCGCAGGGACGGCCTCCACGAGTGCCTCCCAGGCCGCGGTCTCGAAGACCACCGCTGAAGGCGCTGCCGTGGCGGCGAATGCCAGTGCCATCGTGAGCGCCACCGCGGTCTCCGAGGCGGTGATCGCCAGCGGCGCCACCGGGTTCGAGCTCGGGCTCACCGGCTGGTCTGGCAGTCCGACAGGGGGCTCGCCCCTGTCCCCTGAGACCTGGACGGTGGGTGAGCTCAGGGGGCGGGGATCCGTTCTGAGGGGCCCGATCACGGGGACCTTCTACAGCGAGCGGAGCTTCACCCTGATCCCCGGACGGACCTACCAGATCCGGACTTCCTTCGTGGCGCACACGACAGTCGGGGCCACCGGATCGGTTCGGGTCTATGCGGGCCTGGTTCGACTGGACTCGCATGGTGAGACGGTCGGCTCCAACAACGGAAGGTTCTGGAACGCCGCCTCCAACGTGAACCTAGCCACGAGCATGGGCTGGCAGGATCTCGAGTCCGAGCCGTTCACCCTGGAGGATTTGCAGGCGGCTGATCCGACGGTATCAGCGATCCGCCTGGCCGGGCTCCTGAACTACGAGAGCGCCAACCTGAATCTCTACGCTGGCTGCGATGGGGTCTGGCTCGAGGACATCACCGATCTCGTCGAGGTGACTGCCACGGTGACCCAGACCTCGGCGGCCCTGTCCACGACCCAGGGAGCCCTGGCGGGATTCCAGTGGATCGCGCAGGCCGGACCTGGAACCGGAGCCGGTATCGAGGCGATCTCGATCTCGTCCAACGGGCAGGTCACCCGGAACTCCGTGCTCCTGCATGGGGACGTCATGGCCCCCGGCACGGTCTCGGTCGGCAGGCTCATGGTCATGGATCACGGCCTGAACAAGGAGCCCGACGGTGAGCTTCAGAGCTATGATGCCTGGACCCCGGGAGGCAGTGGCCAGGCCGGCTGGACCCATCAGAAGACCACCTCGGCTGTCAATGCCAAGAGCCTTGGTGAGATCCGCTGGAACAAGATCGGCGCGAACGGCAATGCCTACATCGACGGGCCCGTGTTCATCGTGGAGCCCGGGGATCAGCTGACGTGCAGCTACGAGGTCGGCGCCATCAACGGCACGATCTACCAGGCAAGCTCGTCCATCTGCTTCACGGCCAAGGATGGAGGCAGCGTCACCCCGGTCATGGTGGGGGCTGTCGTCAACGGGACCGGGTCCTCGATCCAGTCCCGTAGCACGACCATCACGGTGCCGGCGAACATGCGGAGGGCCTGGCGCCGCTATCAGGTCACCATGGGCAACACCGAGGCCTCGGTGAGGTTCTGGAGTCCGGTTGTCATCCGGGCCACCCCCGGGGCGACTCTGATCACCCCCAACAGCATCACCGGCAACCTCGTCGTCGCGAACTCCATCACTTCGCGGGAGGTCGACACGGTGTCGCTGGGGGCGGTCAATGCCTGGATCGGGACCGCGGCGATCGTCAATGCCTCGATCACCGCCGCCAAGATCTTGGATGCGACGATCACGACTGCGAAGATTGCGAACGCCTCAATCACGAATGCCAAGATCGCCAACCTGTCGGTGGACACTCTCAAGATCGCCGGCAATGCCGTCACGGTTTCGGTTAGTGCCTACACCGCTGGTCTGATCGTCCCATCTGGATCGGGGGTCGTCCAGTCCCTGTCGATCACCTCCCCGGCGAACTCCGTTCGGGATCTTCTGGTGACCGTTAACCCCGATAGCGTTGCGGCCTCTCTCGGGGATCCTGGGGGATCTGCTCTCAATTACATCAACGTCTCCCTTTACAGGCGGATCGGTGCTGGGGCATGGACTCTTCTGAGGCCAGTATCCAGCGCATACGTCTTCCAAAGCGGGCCTCAACGATACTTACACCCCATCCTCACGTTTGCGCATAAAGACTCGGCATCCGGTGCTGGCGTCTACGAATACGAAGTGCGTACCAATAGAGCTGTGGATTCCAGATACCTCGGTCTCGATCTCTTCATGAAGTAGGTCCCATGATCATCCCCTATGCCGTCTACGACATCCACACGGGAGAGATCGCCCGGACCGGACCCTGCCTCGAGGGTGATCTCGACCTCCAGGTCCGGGCCGATGAGGTGAACTGTACCGTGATCTCCCTGCGCCTGGACCTGGGGGACGGCGTCTATGTGGATCGGGAATGCCAAGACGACACGCATTGGTTCGACAAGGGCGAACTTGCATATCGCCCTGAGATGGGCCTGCCTCCAGAGATCACTGTGACTCTAGGAACTCCGATCAGCTTCCCCGGAGTACCTCCCGGGACCGTCGTCTCGATCGACGGCACCCTGATCTCCGAGCCGACCACGTCCCAGGGGCTGACTCTGCTGCGGTCGAAACCGGAGGCCTTCGTAGTCGAACTCAGCCCCCCGTTTCCCTGGATCCCTGCCAGCTGCCGCGTGGAGATCACCCCATGACCACCATCAATCTCGATACTGATCCGGCCCTGCTGGTGGCCAGGAGATCCCGACAGAGGGCCTACAGGACGGCCTTTCGCCGGGCCCTCTCGCTCCTGCCCGCTCCCGAGGGGTTCGTGGATGCGCTCGCCCTGGCCGACCATATCGGCTCATCCCCTGAGACGCCTCGGGAGATGCAGATCACCTGGCAGGACATGTCGGAGCTTGAGCGACTACACCCGGACGTACTCGCCTGGGCTCCCCTTCTCCTCGGCTACCTAGGCCTTCCGGAGCACGCCCTGGATGCCTTCCTGGACGTGCTCTTCGACCTGGCGATGGCGATCGAGGCCCAGGACCAGACGGGCCGGGATGCCGCCCTGGGCCAGCTGATGGGGCTCGTAGGCGCATGAGGGGCCTATGGAACCTGGGCAGCTTCCTGCGCGACCTAACGACGCCCAGCTCCTTCGCGGGGGATCCCTACGGCTGGGCGACTAACCAGATCAGCCATGCCGCCCTCGGCGGCGTGGCGGCCTGGAGCCTGGCAGGATACGCCTGGGGCCCCTGGATCGTGCTCCTGGCCTATGTCTCTCTTGAGGGTGTCCAGATCCTCCGGGGCGGAGACTGGTGGGATGCTGCCGAGGACACGCTCTTCGTTGCTGCGGGCATCCTCTGGGCGTTCACCGGCGGAACCTGGGGGCTTCTTGTTGGCGGGGTTCTCCTGCTCCTGGCGGGTGTCCTTAGGCGACTGACCCGTGATGACCAGGATCTTCAGTAATCGCAGGACGTGCTCGACAACACCCAGGACCCTGAACTAAACTGCCTTTCACGGAAGCCTCCCTCGAGGCGCCTGTTCTGTAGATCAGCGGCGCCTCCACCTCGGGACGTTCCTCCCCTGCCCCCCTTCCCGAGGAACGTGTTGTGTACGCAGAAGCAATTGTATCTTCCGCACCGAAGCCGCCCGAGTCCCCCTTCCGCAAGTTCACCCTCATGGTCAAGGATGCCATCTTCCTGGCCTCGGTGATCGTCGCTCTCTCGAGTGCAGTCGGAGGACTGGTGATCAAGCTGGCCTGGCCGGTCTTCGTGGCCCAGCTCGCCGAGGACCTGAATGTCATCACCCGCGATGACCTGATCGGGATCCAGGAGCAGCTCGACAAGGCGACGGGAGATGATCGCCTGATCCGGATGCCCTCGGGGCATTCCTACATCCAGGAGCCTGTCTCCGTCGGCGACGAGATCATCATGACCCTGGTGATGGGACGGACATCCAGGGGCCTCGCCTGCAACTTCTCCGGCGCCATTCCCCTGTTCATGGACGCTCGCGGTATCCCGATTGCGGGAGAAACTCTACCAACGATCAAGCAGCTCTCGACCGTGCCTGAACGCCTGCTGCTCACCTTGGGCCTTCCGCCCAGCCTCGAGCCCGGACGGGTCCAAGTGACCCTGGCTATGAAGTACCTCTGCCCCTTCGGCATCAGCGGCACCTACATCGACGTCTACGACGAGACCGATGCGGTGTTCTTCCAGCTGGATCCGTGATTCACGGGGTATGGTGTGATTTGGTGCGACGTGCTTTAATGTACGCTGCCGGTTCACCTGCTCAACCTAAGGACGAGCTTCCATGATCGACCGCCCAGCCTTTTTCGCCGCCATCCGGCAGCGCCCTTTCAACGGGCGTATCACTGCCGGTCAGGTCCAGGGCTGTGAGGCCATCCTCGATGCCTGTATCTCCATGGGCGTCACGGATCTTCGTCATGTCTCCAATATCCTCGCCCAGGTCCACCACGAGACCGGCGGGCAGATGGTGCCGGTCAAGGAGACTGTTTACGCCTCCAGCGCCAACCGGAATCCCTCCGACGCCGAGGTGATCCGCAGGCTCGATACGGCATTCGCCAAGGGGCATCTCCCCTGGGTGAAAACCCCCTACTGGAGGGACGGCTGGTTCGGTCGTGGCGGCATCCAGCTCACCCATCAGGCCAACTACCGCAAGCTCGGGGATGCCCTCGGGATCGACCTGGTTGGCAATCGGGATCTGGCCCTGGGGCTCGAGACCAGTGCCCGCATCGCTGTGGTCGGGATGTCGCGCGGACTCTTCACCGGCAAGAAGCTCAGCGACTACTTCAACGATACCAAGAACGATCCGGCCAATGCCCGGGCCATCGTGAACGGGGACGTGAAGTCGGTCGGGGCGACCATCCTCGAGCTGCATGCGGACTACCTGGCCGCAATGAAGGCAGCCCCGGAGACCTCCGTTCCCAAGCAGGGCGCACCCCTGGTCTTCGGCGCATCCCTGGCTTTCGACGCAATCCTGGTCGTCGGCCTCATCCTCAGCCTCGCCCTCTTCCTGGCGCTCAGGTGAGCGCCTCACTTAAAAGGATCTCCTCCATGCTTCGTGGCCCCTTCGCACTGGTTCTCCGCTACATCCTCCTGCTCGCCGGCTCGGCCCTTGCCACCGCCGGCATCATCACGGCAGCGGGTCCGGACCTCTACTGCTTCAGCCCCAAGGTCGTGGCCGATGCCGCCACCACGGGCCTCATCATGCTCCTCGGCGGAGGTGCCTCGGTCGCCGGCTCCATCGCCTGGCGTGCCTGGGCCAAGGTCCGTGGCGGGGTGACCTGATCTCGAGCCACCCTCCCCCTGCCCTGCCCTGCCCTTTCCTGACTCGGTTGGATCGCCATGGCCCTGCCCTCCCCCGTCGCTGATTTCCCCGACCTCTCGGGAACGATCGCCGCATCCCATGCCCGAGCCCGGGGTCTGATGGATTCGGCCTGGGCAGACATGGGAACCATCGGGCACAGACCCCAGGTTCCAGGAGCGTATGGAGCTCAGGCGGCTCAGGGGGTTCCCCAGGAGACCCCCCTGGCTGCGTCTCTCGAGGCCTTCGGGGGCATTCCCGGAGGCGGGGCAAGAGGTGGGGCAGGAGGCGATCCGACCTTCGATCTGCTGCGCGAGTTCGAGGGCTTCAGTGACAAGCCCTACTGGGACGTGACCGCTCACCGGGGAGGTTACGGATCCGACACCGTGACCTTCGCCAATGGGGAGGTCGTTGCCATTAAGCCCGACATGATCATCAACCGAGAGGATGCCGAGCGCGATCTCCAGAGGCGCGTGAACCAGGAGTTCCAGCCGAGGGCGATCTCGGCAGTGGGTCAGGATGTCTGGGGCACCCTGAACCCGGACCAGCGGGCCGCGCTCAACAGCATCACCTACAACTACGGTTCGCTCCCTGGATCGGTCGCCGAGGCGGTTCGCTCCGGTGATCTGGCAGCATCGGTCCAGGCGATTGGGGCCCTGAGCTCCCACAACAACGGCGTCAATGCGCGAAGAAGAGCCCGTGAAGCGGCGATTTTCGGCAGCGCGAACTCCAGAAAAGCAGGCAGCTGATCATGGCCAAGACCTCCGCCTCGACCCGTTCCGTCCATGTCCCCGTCCCTGGCTCCTACGAGGAGTCCGCCGGCAGGGTCCTGGGCACGGCCCCGGCGATCACGGAATGGGCGAACGAGCCTGACGTCCAGAAGCTGAAGGACGACCTGATGGTGGCTCAGCCGAGCCAGGAAAGTCAGGTCATCAAGATCGACCGCTGGATCGCCTTGCGTGAAGCTGCTCCGAAGACCC
This sequence comes from uncultured Luteolibacter sp., assembly GCA_964469395.1. Classification (GTDB taxonomy): domain Bacteria; phylum Verrucomicrobiota; class Verrucomicrobiia; order Verrucomicrobiales; family Akkermansiaceae; genus Luteolibacter. Next base: position 44,431 of record CAYXZE010000001.1, on the reverse strand, counting down.
CTGGGTCGAAGGAGAAGGGCGCCAATCGGTCGACCATCCAGCCGAAGCTGGTCCGGCGTCAGGCGGAATGGAGATACGCTGCCCTGACCGAGCCGTTCCTCTCGGCCGAGAAGCTCTTCAAGGTGTCCCCCCGGACCTGGCAGGATGTCGAGGCTGCCAAGCAGAACGACCTGCTGCTGAACTGGCAGACCTCCACCAAGATCAACCGGGTCGATTTCATCGACGAATATGTCCGCACCGGCGTCGATGAAGGCACCGTCATCGTGCGTCCGGGCTGGGTCCGTGACAGCCACATGGAAGAGGTCGAGGAGCCCATCTGGGACTTCTATCCGGCGACGACTCCGGAACAGGTCGAGCTTCTCAACCAGGCCATCACGCTGATGCAGGAGGACCCCCAGGAAGCCGAGAGCCTGCCTGAGGAGCTCCAGGTGGCGGCCGAGGAGTCCCTGGCCCGGGACATGCCTCTGATCGCTGTCCACGCCGGCACCCAGCTGGTCGAGCGAGAGAGGGTCACTCGCAACCACCCGATCCTCGACATCCTCGACTACCGCAATGTCTATATCGACCCCACCTGCAACGGCATCGTCGACCGGGCCAACTTTGCCGTGATCTCGTTCGAGACCTCCAAGGCCGAACTCACCAAGGACGGGCGATACAAGAATCTCGAGTATGTGAACTGGTCGGCCAACGGTCCTCTGAACCAGCCCAACCATGCGACCTCGGATCTCTCGCACACGGGCTTCAGCGACGAGCTGCGCAAGCGAGTCGTGGCCTACGAATACTGGGGGTTCTACGACGTCGAGGGCACCGGCACCCTGACCCCGATCGTGGCCACCTGGATCGGTGACACGATGATCCGCATGGAGCGGAACCCCTATCCCGACCAGAAGATCCCCCTGGTCGTGGTCAAGTACCTGCCTGTCAGGAAGAGCATTGCCGGTGAGCCCGATGCCGAGCTCCTCGAGGACAATCAGCAGATCCTCGGCGCCACCATCCGGGGCATGATCGACCTGCTCGGGCGCTCGGCCAACGGCCAGACCGGCTTCGCCAAGGGCATGCTCGATACGGTCAATCGGCGCCGCTATGACCATGGCCTCGATTACGAGTTCAACCCGAACATGGGGCCTGAGGTCGGGATCCACTCGCACAAGTTCCCCGAGATCCCGAACTCGGCCATGGTGATGCTCCAGCTCCAGAACCAGGAGGCTGAGGCTCTGACGGGCGTCAAGGCCTTCTCGGAGGGCCTCACGTCGGGCTCCCTCGGAGATGTGGCCACCGGCATCCGAGGCATGCTGGATGCGGCTGCCAAGCGCGAGATGGGCATCCTGAGGCGGTTCGCCCAGGGGATTGAGGAGATCGGTCGCAGGATCATCGCCATGAACGCGATGTTCCTCTCGGACCAGGAAGTCGTCCGGGTCACCGACGAGGAGTTCGTGACCATTTCCCGGGAGGCCTTGGAGGGAGAGGTCGACCTGGTGGTCGATATTGCTACCTCCGAGGTCGACGAGAAGAAGGCCGCGGATCTGGGGTTCCTGCTCCAGACCCTGGGCAATACCGTGCCCTGGGAGATCACCCGGGAGATCCTGGCCGAGATCGCCGAACTCAAGAGAATGCCGGCCCTGGCCCGGGCGATCCGGAAGTACGAGCCGCAGCCCGATCCCCTCGAGGAGAAGATGAAGGAGCTCACGCTCGCCAAGCTCGAGATGGAGATCTCCGAGATGCAGGCCCAGACCCAGCTCCACATGGCTCGGGCCCAGGAGACCATGGCCAAGGCCAGGCTCGCAGGCTCGACTGCGGACAAGACGGATCTCGACTTCATCGAGCAGGAGACCGGCACCAAGCATGTCCGGGACATCGACAAGCAGCAGGCCCAGGCAGCGGCCAACGAACGCCTGGCGATCACAAAAGAGGCCGTGAAGGCCCGATTCAACCCGCCCAACACAACTCCAAGGAGAAATTAATAGGTCAACGGGATTGACCTATTTGCTGGATCGGCGGATATACTGACGTCACGTCAACACCGCCGGCAATCTAACCGACGACAACCACGCCCCCAGAGGACTGAAATGTCGCACGAAATTGAACAGATCGAACTCTCCATCGAAGACGCCCAGAAGATGGTGGACCGGAAGGCCCAGCTGGAGAAGCTGTTCAGCAACCGCGAGTTCCGGAAGCTGATCGAGGAAGGTTACTTTAAGGACGAGGCAGCTCGCCTGGTATCGGCCCTGTCCGATCCGGTGCTCGAGCCGCATCGGGAGAAGATCACGAGGAGCATCGAGGGCATCGGCGCCCTCCAGCAGTATTTCCGCACCATCCTCCGCACGGGAGATGCAGCCTCCCAGGCGATCGTGGAAGCCCGTGAGGCGCTGGCCGAGATCCGGGCCGACGAGGAAGCCCTGGAGGGGAACTTCTGATGAGCAACGGATCCGCCCCGAACTACGAGTCCAGCCTCGAGACACTGTCCGACGAGGACTTCCTGAATCAGGCCGAAGGCTTCTCCGGGGAAACCCTGGCGACGACCAGTGCCGAGGTCCCGGCCTCGATCGAGAACGAGGCGGCCGAAGCCGTCGAGGACCAGGGTCAGGGCGAGGACCAGATCGGGGTCGAGGATACCGCCGAGGATGCCGTCGAGGATGATGGTGATCCCGACGAGCCGCTGATCGACCGTAGCGGACCCGGTGGCACGCTGGAGGCCCAGCTCGACGCCGCCCCGGCAGCGAAGGCTTCTCCTGCGGCCGGTGATCACACCACACCAAAGCAGACCCCCGAGCAGGCAGCGGCAGAGGCGGCAGCCGGCGCCGCGCCTGCGGAGGGAGAGACCAAGCCCGAGGCCCCCACCGACCCGGCTGCTGCGGCCAAGGCAGCTCCAGTCTCGGCAGAGCTCCCGAACTACGAGGATCTCTACAAGCAGATCATGGCCCCGTTCAAAGCGAACGGGCGTGAGTTCGCGCCGACGTCCCCCGAAGAGGCTGTCCGCCTCATGCAGATGGGCGCGAACTACACCAAGAAGATGCAGGCCCTGAAGCCGAGCCTGAAGCTCCTGCGCATGCTCGAGAACAACGACCTGCTCCAGGAGGACGAAGTCGCCCACCTGATCGACCTCAAGAAGGGCGATCCCAAGGCGATCCAGAAGCTCCTGCACGACAAGAAGGTCGACCCCCTTGAGGTCGACGCTTCCGCCACCCCCGATTACACGCCTGGCAATCACAGCATCAGCGATGCCGACATGGCCTTCCACGATGCCCTGGACACCGTCACCCAGACGCCCACGGGCAAGGAAACCATCAAGGTTATCAACGAGGACTGGGATCAGGTCAGCAAGAAGGCGATCTTCCAGGAACCGCACCTTCTCCAGATCATCGACGTCCAGAGATCCAATGGCATCTACGCCAAGATCACGGCCGAGATCGACCGGAGGAGAATCCTGGGTGACCTCGCCAATGTCCCGTTCATCCACGCCTACAAGACCGTCGGAGATGAGCTTCACTCCCAGGGGAGACTGCTCCCGGAAGGGGGATCGGCCCAGGCCGCGCCAGTCGCTGCCCAGCCGACACCCACCCCTCCCGCGCAGATCCCGGTAGCGAGCACTCGTTCCAATCGTTCGCGTTCGCAGGCTGCAACCCGGGAACAGGTCCGGGCCGTTTCCTCGGCTCCCGGCTCCGCCCCCAAGGTCGCCACCAGGACCTTCGATCCGCTCAACATGACGGACGAAGAGATCATGGCGATGCCGTCTCCCTTCTGAGGTCGGAAGAGCAATTCCTCCTGACCTCCGCGCACACAGGAACTGAAAAAGATGTCGCAGCACATGTATAACGACCCGGCCAACGGGACCCAGTCGAGCATCGAGGGTGCTGGCTCCAGCCAGATGAACACCTACTTCTGGCAGCGCAAGGCCCTGATCGAGGCTGCCAAGGAGATGTACTTCACCCAGCTCGCGGACGTCACCGCGATGCCGAAGCACTATGGCAAGACCATCAAGGTCTACCATTACATCCCGCTCCTCGATGAGCGGAACGTCAACGACCAGGGTATCGACGCCTCCGGCGTGAAGATCGAGATCACCGACTGGCACGTCACCTACCCCCGCAATGTCGTCACCGTCGTCAACGCCTCCAAGGCGACCGCGGCCGCGGCCATCAACGCCAACAAGGGCACCACGCTCGTTGCCACCGCCGGGGCCAATGATTCGGGTGGTACGGGCCTGGCCGAGATCACCCTCGTCGGTCCCCTGACCGCGATCTACGACAACTCGACCAAGAAGGACGCCGTCGTGGCGCTCGGCGTGGGCGCGGTGGCGATCGCGGGTGCGGGCAACCTCTACGGCTCGAGCAAGGACATCGGCACGATCTCGGGCAAGCTCCCGACGCTCACCGAGGTCGGCGGTCGCGTGAACCGGGTGGGCTTCACCCGTATCCAGCGCGAAGGCTCGATCGAGAAGTTCGGCTTCTTCACCGAGTTCACCCAGGAGAGCCTGGACTTCGACTCGGACGCCGAGCTCTACAGCCACATCTCGCGGGAGATGGTCACCGGCGCCACCCAGCTGACCGAGGCGGTCCTCCAGAAGGATCTTCTCGCCGGTGCCGGCGTCGTGGTCTACTCCGGGGCCGCGACCTCGGACGAGACCATCACCGGCGAAGGCGCGACCGTGTCGCTCGTCGACTACGAGGACCTGTCGCGGCTCTCGCGGATCCTGAACGACAACCGCACCCCGAAGAGCACGAAGGTCATCACGGGTTCCCGGATGATCGACACGCGGACCATCAGTTCGGGCCGGGTCGTCTTCATTGGCTCGGAGCTGGAGTCGGCGGTGAAGGCGATGGTGGACCAGTTCACCAACCCCGCCTTCATCCCGGTCCACCAGTACGCCGCGGCCGGCACCATCCTCACCGGCGAGATCGGGTCGGTCGACCAGTTCCGCTTCGTGGTGGTTCCGGAGATGCTGCACTGGGCCGGTGCCGGCGCGGAGGAGGACACCAACCCGGGCTACATGGCCACGGGTGGCCGCTACGACGTCTTCCCGATGCTCGTCGTCGGCGACGGGAGCTTCACCACCATCGGTTTCCAGACCGGTGGCAAGATGATGAAGTTCAAGATCACCACGAAGATGCCGGGCCGTGAGACCGCGGACCGGACCGACCCCTACGGCGAGACCGGGTTCAGCTCGATCAAGTGGTACTACGGCACCATGATCCTGCGCCCGGAACGCCTCGCCCTGGTGAAGACGGTCGCTCGCATCTGAGCCTGAGACCCTGAGAACGAGAAGCCGGGGGAAACTCCGGCTTCTCTCACACCACGCCAAACCCGCATCAAACCCCGAAGAGTGAGCCATGAACGAGAACACCAATACGGTCGATCAGGACGCCAATCAGACTCTGGACACCGATCTCGTTTCCGAGACCCCGGATGAGCTGGCGACCCTGAAGGCGCGTGCCCGGTCCCTCGGCCTGAACTTCTCCAACAACATCGGTCTGGACTCGCTCCGCCAGAGGGTGAACGACCACATCGCCAGCGGACTCGCTGCCCCGAGTTCCACCCCGTCCACCCCGGTCATCCTGGACGGGTCGGAGATCGTGACGAACACCGTGGCCCCCCGTCCTCTGACGAAGGTCGAGCGGGAGATCCAGATCCGTAGGGAGCAGCGCGCCGAGCAGCTGAAGCTGGTGCGGGTCCGCATCGTCAACATGAACCCGGCCAAGCGGGACCTGCACGGCGAGATCTTCGCGGTGGCGAACCGCTTCCTCGGGATCGTCAAGAAGTATGTCCCCTACGGCGAGGCCACCGACAACGGCTACCATCTCCCCTATGTCATCTACAAGCAGCTGAAGGACCGGAAGTTCCTTCAGATCAAGACCCGGAAGGCCACCAACAATCCGGGCCAGATCGTCGTCGATCAGCGTTGGGTTCCCGAGTTCAACATCGAGCTCCTGGATCCCCTGACCCCCCAGGAGCTGGCCTCCCTCGCGAATCAGCAGGCGGCCGCCAAGGGCCTCGACGGATGACCTTCCAGGAGCTCTCCCAGGATGATGACGGCTTCGACGACGACGACGAGGATGAGAGCGTGAGCCTGGTCCAGATCGTCGCCGCCATGGTCCACGAGGCCTGTCGGACGGTCTCCCTGATGTGCGGTCCGGAGGGGGACCTGGTGGAGGGCAGGAACCCGTCCTGGGCCAATGCCCCGGCCTGGATGAAGGAGTCCACCAGCACGGCTGTGGCGCATATCTGGGACCATCCCGAGATGACCCCCGAGGCGCTCCATGACCGCTGGATGAGCGAGCGCCTCGCCGCCGGCTGGACCCTGGGTCCGGAGAAGGACCTGGTCCGGAAGATCAGCCCCTGCCTGATCCCCTATGACCAGCTGCCCGCGAACCAGCAGATCAAGGATCATCTGTTCTACGCCCTCGTATCCGCCGCCCGCTCCATACTGGAGCCCGATGAAAGGGCCCTTCACTGATGTCCAAACTCACCCTCGAGAAGATCGAGGCCCTGGTGGAGAAGGAGACCTTCATCCACCACGGCACCCTGACCGTCTGCATCCTGGATCTCAAGAATGGAGCGGTCGCCACCGGCACCTCGAACGTGATCGACCCGGCCAACTACGACCAGGAGATCGGCACGACCTGTGCCCGCAGTCAGGCCATTGGCTCGATCTGGGAACTCGAGGGTTATGCCATGAAGACCCGCCCCCGGGGTGGGGACTGCGCCTGATCCCGCTCTGAGCTAAGCTAATTCCTCCCTCCCCGGTGATCCGGGGAGGATGCTCCCGAACCAAAGGACCTACGCAATGGCCGGCGCATTTGCCCAAGACCTCTTCGAGACGCTGACCGAGGACCTTTACATCTCCTTCCCGGATGCCGACTTCTCCGGGCCAGAGTTCCAGATCCCGATCATCGAGCAGGACGGGATCCCTCCCCTCACCGAAGGGGATCTTACCGATCGGACGGTGAACGGCACCGGCGTCTTCGACGGGCTGATGCAGGCCATGTCGGCCCACCTGAAGCAGGAGTTCGAGAAGGGCCGCATCACCGGTGCCGAGTATGCCCAGGCCTATATTGCCTCCTCGGCCAACGCGATGCAGTCCGCGGTGCATTTTCTCCTGAACCGGGACCAGGTCCGCTGGCAGGCGGTTCTCACCCAGAGCCAGGCCCAGATGGCCCAGGTCGGGGTGGTCAATGCGAGGGTCGCCCTCGAGGAGGCCAAGCTCCGCTACAACCTGGCGCAGATCCAGACCGAGATCGGGCTGGCCGACTATGCCTTGAAGAAGATGCAGCTCGTGAACGAGGATGCGAGGTTCCTGCTCACCGAGGCCCAGACGGCGCAGACCATCTATCAGAACCAGAACATCCTGCCAGCGCAGCTGGCCGGCATCGAGGCGAGCACCTCCCAGACCGAGTACCAGACCGATTACATCCTGCCGGCCCAGCTCGATGACATCGAGGCCGGGACCTCCCTGAAGACGTCCCAGAAGACCCAGGTCGACTATGAGACCTCGGACATCCTTCCGTCGCAGAAGGCCGACATCGTTGCGGGCACCTCCTTGAAGACCGCCCAGAAGACTCAGGTCGAGTACCAGACCTCGAACATTCTGCCCGCCCAGAAGACGGGCATCGAAGCGAGCACCGCCGGCCAGACGGCCCAGACCGCACAGACGGTCTATCAGAACACGCATATCCTGCCGGCCCAGAAGACCGACATCGAGGCAGGCACGTCCCTCAAGACCGCCCAGGAGGGCCAGGTGCTCTATGAGACCTCGGGGATCCTGCCCTCGCAGAAGGCCAAGATCGACGCCGAGAAGGGTGTGATCGACTACCAGCTGAGCGACCTCTACCCGGCCCAGGTGGCAGGCCACACGGCCGACACCCTCGGCAAGGTCTACACCAACGACTTCCTGCTCCCGGCCCAGCTCGCCAGCGTGCGCGAGCAGACCGAGGGCCATCGTGCCAAGACCCTGAACACCCGTACCGACGGGGCCCCGGTGGCAGGTGCCATGGGGATCCAGAAGGCCCTCTACGAGCAGCAGATCGACAGCTACCAGCGTGATGCCGAGACCAAGATGGTCAAGATGCTCTTCGACAGCTGGATCACCCAGAAGACCATGGATGAGGGCCTGACGCCCCCGACCTCCTTCCAGGATTCGGCGATCAACACGGCCGTGTCGAAGCTGCGCGCGAACCTCGATCTCTGAGGAGGCCTTAAAACCATGGGCCTCTTTTCCTCCTCGAAGAAGACCTACGTCTCCAGTTCGATGTGGAACATGGCAGGTGACCCGGAGGATCTCCCCCGGGTCCTGCCTTCTCTGGTTCTGTCTTCCGTGCTGGTCGGAGCAGGTAACCAAGGCCTGGGCACCACCCTGGTGCGCAACCTGCGAAGCACCACCTTCATGCGGTCCCAGAGCTTCTTCAGATGGGCCCGGAGCAACTACACCTTCGGGATGCCGGAAGCTTCTCTGGGCGCTGACTTCTCCCCCGCAGGCCACGAGATCGGACCGGCTCTGAGGACTGCCCTGGGTGTTACCTCGACCCAGGAGGTGGAGGTGCTCTCGGCCCGGGTGGAGGAGATCTACCTGGGGCACTGGGCCGAGGACTGGCTGCGACGCAACCGGCCCGGGATCGCCCTCGAGCTCGGCCTGGCAGACGGCGGTTGGGAGGTGAGCTACGACACCACCACCGACGAGCTGACCATCGAGATGCCGTCCGAGAGTGTGACCCTCGCAGCGCCCGCGGATCTGCTCTGGGCCCTGGCAAACACGAGGCGAAGGCTGCTCTATGTGGCCTATCGGATCCACACCCAGAACACAGGCACGGGCCTCTGGTCAGCAGGGACCAACCAGCTCTTCACCTATCGGATGGGCAGCGGCAACGTGACCTTCGATGCCCTGGTTCCCACGCCCGAAGAGCTGGTCGAGTTCGCTCCGGCGATCCCGCTGCGCATCGACAACCAGTCGATCTCGAGCCACCCGCAGTTCGACCATGCCTCCAAGGCCTATCGCAAGCTCACCGGCGGCCAGCTTTCGGACGTGCTCGAGGAGATCGAGGACCACTCCGACATCGGGGACATGGATTACATCTTCGTGGTCCAGGGGGTTCCCCTGAACACCAAGAACCCCGCGGCCCAGGCCTATATCTACCAGTTCTTCTGGAACCTGATGAGCCTCCAGCCGGTCACGATCAACTCGACGATCTACCTGGAGAACCGCCGGGACGATGCCATTGCCCAGGCAGCCTGGGCCCACTGGGAAGCCGTCAACGGCAGCAGCCCGGTCTTCGGCCCCTCCCACCCGTATCTGGGAGCCCTGCCTCCCTCGGCCTCTCTGGTGCGGGATGCGGGCAATGACCTGAACGTGCTGCGGGTAACCATGGCGGGCCTCGACAAGTTCGACCTGAGGATCCAGTGGGGGAGCATTCAGGAGCGGATCCGGGTCGGGAATGCCGCCCGGTTCGACGGAGTCTCCAGACCCCTCCTGAAGAAGGGGTCCTTCTGGATCAGGATGCTCCCGGACGTCAGTCTGACCTTCCCCCCAGGTGCCTCTGGTCTCAATGGCTCCTGGTTCGGAGCCCGGAAGTTCACCCGGATGGTGGTGCTGCACCAGCACGAGGCCAAGCGGTATCGGATGCTCGAGATCACGGATCTCGCGCATGTGAACATGATCTACAAGAACAAGTCCGTGGACATCGGTGCCCGTGAGGCCCTCGCGGATGAGGAGCTCTCGGGCTTCCTGCTGCCTCTCCACATTCCCACGGTCAAGCAGATCGGCGCAGTTCGCTCGGCCGAGCTGACCGGGCACACGACGCACCTGATGATCAACAGCTATCAGGTGGTCAAGAAGAAGTGGTATCAGCGCGGGATCTTCAAGATCGTGATGGTGGTGGTCACCATCGCCTTCACGGTGATCTCGGGGGGCATCGGCGCCCTGGCAACGGCACCCGGCATCCTGGGCACCAATGCCGCAGTAGGCGCCATGCTCGGGGTCACCGGGGTCATGGGCGCTGTGGTAGGCGCTGTCGCCAACGGGATCGCCGGCATCGTCCTGAGCACGCTCATCGTCGATGTAACCGCCAAGACCCTTGGCGACAAATGGGGTGCCGTGCTCTCCCAGATCATCACCGTCGTCACCATGAAGCTCATGATGAGCTACACGACGACGGGCTCCCTGAATATCGACTGGGGCTCGATGTTCCGCATGGACAACCTCCTTGCTCTGACCGATGCCGTGACCGGGACCTACTCGGCCTACCTCTACCAGGACACCCTGGGGATCCAGGACGCCATGGCCGAGGCCTCCGAGGATTACACGGAGCGCATGAGGGAGATCCGGGAGCACTCCCGGGAAATTCTGGGTTCGACTAACATCGGATTTGACGCTACACTGCTGACCGACGCCGCAGAACACTTCGGCGAGAGCAGCGAGAGTTTCCTCAGCCGGACCCTGATGACCGGAGGAGACCTCGCCCAGATGAGCCACATGCTCATCGAGGGCTTTGCTGATCTCACGCTCGAACTTCCCAGGTCTCCCTGATCCCCCTGCTTCTACTAAACGCACCTGCCCCATTCCGAAGACGCACGCGGAGGTCCCCTGTGCCCAATCGTTTCACCGGCTTCCCGTCGCCGTCGTATCCCAGCACGGGCGTGAACCTGAACTGGGGAAACACCTATAACCCCCAGGGCTCCCAGAATCCCCAGATCGGCTACGGCCTCTCCGGGCCCCAGATCCCGGTGCCTGCGCTTCCGGCGCCCGGAGTTCCCGTCGGAGGGTTCGGTGCTCAGGTCGGTACTCAGATCGGTGCTCCGGGTGTAACCTCGACCGGAGTGAGCTCCCAGGGCCCGCTTGCTGGAGGTGCCGGAGGTGTAGCGGGTGCAGTGGAAGTGCCCGGCATCGGTGGCGGGACGGGTGGCTGGATGGACAGGATCCTGGGAGGCGTAAAGGGCACCTTCTGGAATCCGGCCTCCCCGGGCGAGAATGGCCAGCCCGGCACCCCGGGGAGCTTCAACCTCCCGGCGATCGGAGATCTGGTGAAGGGCATAGGCACCTTCGGCGCGCTCTCCATGGGCTTCGAGCAGAACCGGCAGGCAAGGGACGCCCTGGACTTCCAGAAGAAGGCCTACGGCACCAACCTCGCCAACTCGATCAGCTCCTACAACCTGGCTCTCGAGGACCGGGTCCGGGCTCGCCATGCCCAGCAGGGCACCGGCCAGGACGCCGCCGAGGCCTATATCAACAAGTATCGGCTGGAGGCCTGATCCATGGCTCGCATCACCTGGCAGAACGTCGCCGCTCCGGACATTTCCCCCGCCTTGGCCCGTGCCGCCGGAGGGGGTCTCACGGTCGCCGCGAGCCTCGACAGCATCGGCAACCTCTTCCACAACGCCGATGCCCGTAAGAAGGCCGCGGGGGACCTGGAGTTCGGGGAGAAGCTCCTGGGCCTCCAGAGCGTCAGCGACTTCGATGCAGCGGTAGCCGGGGGCAACATCTTCGGCGCCCTTGGTGCGGATCGCAACAACATCTCGGCCAACGCCCTGGCCATGGCGGCCGGTCGCAGAGACAGTCTCGAGGAGGATCGGACGACCGACCAGGCCCACATCGAGAGCGTCTTCGACCACGGTCAGGCCGTCCACAACTGGGGTCGCACCGTGCGGGATCAGGGTCGCGATGACGCGGCCTACGATCTCCAGAAGGAGGCCGACCAGCAGGTCTGGGACGTCATGAACAGGAGCGACAATCCCGCCGAGGGTTTTGTGAAGCTCCGGAACGACACCAGCGATCCCGAGCGCATGGCCGCCATCGAGCGGGCTATCGCGGCCCAGGGGGGTTCGGCCTTCGAGACCACAGGCGCCCCCATCCAGAGCCAGGCCGCCAACGAGATCGGCACCACGCTCACGAACCACTTCGACGAGCAGCAGCGGGAGCTGACCTTCAAGGCCAATGCCAATCCCGCCGTGCAGCTCATGCTCGAGGTCACGAACAGCGACAGCGGATACCCCAGCTCGCTGCCCGGCCTGATCTCCGAGCTTCAGGCAGAGGTCGGCGACGAGAATGACGAGGCCTTCGGTCAGGGCAAGGGCACAGTCACGAAGATCTTCAACGAGCTCCAGGAACTCTATCCCGGGGTCGGGGACAACGTGATCGCCGCCGTTCTGGGCAACAGCCTGCGGCAGAGCAACTTCCGGCGTCTGGGAGCCGAGGATCTCAACCTCCATGTCGGCCGGGCCAGGCAGCAGCTGGACCTGGTGAAGGACGAGGAGGCACGACAGCATGCCCTGAACGAGGCCACGCAGCTCACGAACCAGAGAGGCGCCCTCACGTCTGCTCAGGAGCAGATGGGCAATCTGATCGAGAACATCCGGCTCTACGAGAGCCGGGACGACACGGCCGAAAATCGGGCTGCGATCGCCCGGTTCGAGAAGCAGCTTCAGGATCTCCACACTTCCCTGGTTCCCATTCCAGAACCTGAGGTTGAGGATGCGGCAGCTGCTCTGGCCGCCGCAGTCACTGAAGGAGCTGGCGCGGGTGCTGCCGTTGCCGGAACCACTCCTCAGGTGGGCGCTGTTCCTGGACAACCAGCTATGCCTGTGGACCCGAACATCCGATCCGATGTCGCGGCGGTCAACCAGGGCTTGGGGGCCATCGGCGGGTTCGTTGGGACAGGTCTCGATCAGATCGCGGCAGGGTCCTACACCACACCAGGCGGCATGTTGGATCCGGCAGTGCGTGCTGCCGGTTACGGCATCGGCGTATTCAACGAGGGGCTTGGCAGCTCGATCCTCAACTGGGCCGATGATCAATCCGCACGCCGGGTTGATCTGGGTCAGCAGGGCTTGCTTAGCAGCGTGCTCGCCGACCGGGAGGGGTCGGACGGGGCTCCCTCCCCTGCCGCACAGGCCGCTGCCGCAGAGGCACAGGAGTCCCTCCCCGAGACCACGAGCCAGACCCTTCAGGAACTGGGTGAGGCGGCTGGCCTCAGCCCGGATCACGTTACCGGGGTCGCCCAGGCCGCAGCCGTGCTCAACGATCCTGATGCCTCCCGCTCGGACAAGGCCCGGGCCCAGCAGATGCTGTCGATGTTCCTCAACGAGGTCGGGCGCAACAGCGACATGCTGTCCGACGAGCTCATCCAGAAGTTGGCGAATCCCGAGCAGTGGCTCAACCCTGGGTGATTTACTGAATAGACGCCCCGGGCTGGATGATGAATAATGGCAGGAAGGCTGACCTTCCTGCCATTGCCATTTCAGGGTTCCCCTCATGACCGAACGCAGCTGGATGGACTTCCCTCTGGATGGGATTCCCACCTCGAGCACCAGCAAGGCGGAGGTCGTGGCTCCCGCGGCCGAGGCGAAGAAGCTCTCGGTGGATGCCGCTGCACGCCAGAAGATGGCGCTCATGGGATCCCCCGAAGAGCAGCGCCTGATGGCGACTGCCGAGATCCAGGGGAACCGTCTTGCCCAGGGAGCAGAGATCCAGGACATCAGCGGACTCAACACGGCCGAGTTCGCCCTGAAATATGGTCACGATGCAGCCCGACTCCGGGGGGAGTATTCCCGGAACGTCCGTGAGATCAACGCCCTTCGGAACCGCCAGCGGTCCACCGCGGACGTGATCCAGGACTCGGCGATCGACGTCACCAAGATGGCGGTCAACACGGTCGGAGGCCTTGGGGCCCTGGCCACGAACCTCACGGATGCGGCTCTGGGCACGACGCTCTCGCCCCATATCTCGGAAGCCCTCCAGAACATCAATGAGACGCTCGAGGGTCAGCAGAGCCAGCTGATGCAGGACCGCCGTGAGCAGCTCCAGATCGGCGCCTCCCTCGATGAGATGGACCGGGAAGCTCGCTACGCCGAGAGGCTTGAGGCGAACCAGGATTCGGACTCCGTCTGGGACCGGGTCGTGAAGCCCAAGCTCCAGAACTGGGGCGAGAGCTTCACCGAGACCGTGGGAGACTACCTCGACGATCCGATCATGCTCGGCTCCCTGGCGCCCGAGGCCATTGGCTCCCTGCTGCCCATGACGGGTGCGATCAAGGTGGCCGGCAGGGTCAACGCTATGCGTGCCCTGGCTCAGAGGAACATCACTGGCGAGGCTGCCGAGGCGTATCTGAAGACCGCCGCCGGCCGGGAGCTTCTGGAAGCCCAGACCCTTAAGGTCGCTCCCGCGGTCATGGGACTGACCGAGAGCGGGGGTGCCGTCCACCAGTCGCAGCTGGATATTCTGAGTCTCTCGGAAGAAGAGCTCGCCGAGAGCACACAGTACCAGGGATACAGATCCCAGGGTATGTCTCACGAAGAGGCCCAGCTGAAGCTGGCCCGGGAAGCTGGCACGGTGGCAGGTCTCACGGCTGCACCGGGTGCCCTGGCTGCCGGTAAACTCGCGGCCCCCTTTGCCGCCTACCCGCTTCGCGTCGGCGGCAGGGGTCCTGCGAGGGCTCTGGTTGCAGCTGCCGGGAATACGGCATCCGAGGGAGTCGAGGAAACCCTCCAGGAAGCCAATTCCCAGATCGCCTCCAACCTCGGTGCCCAGAGCATCGGGCTTGACCGGGATCTCGATGAGGGAGTGGCCGAGGCTGCCGCCATAGGTCTCATGGGAGGCATCGCCGCTGGTGGATCCCTTCAGGCCCCTGGCGCCGTGCTTCAGACGGGAGGTCAGGTTGCAGGCGCTACCAAGAGAGCAGTCCAGGACGGCGTCCAGAGCGCCCTGGAGGCGGGCCAGGAAGCCCAGGCTGCCCGAGCAGATGCCTCGAGCCCGGTTGGCACTCAAGCCCGTGCTGAGGCCGCTCAGGCGGTCCAGGAAGGTGGGGAGCAGGCGATCGCCGCTCTCACCACGCCTGACGCCACACCACCCCAAACCACACCCGAAGGCGAGGCCGAAGGTGAAGCCTCGGCGGAGGCGTCAGCCGCAGCAGAGGCGGAGGCTTCGGGGGAAGCCTCGGAGGAAGCGACCAGGAACCAGGAGATCGCCACCAAGATCGACCATGGCCTCCATGCCGATCCCGAGACCCAGGCGAACCTGAGCCAGATGCTCGGGTTGGATCCGAACACCAGGATCTCCCGCCAGCAGGTTGTCGAGCTGGCGACCCAGCTTATGGACACCTTCGAGACCCAGGAAGGAGCCACCGATGGCCAGGCCATGATGGCGATCCTGGCTCTCCAGCAGCTCGAGGAGATGCGCAAGCTCGACTCCGACGAGATCCGGGCCCATGCGAGCACCCTGTCTGAAGGATCCCCTGCCCGTACCGGCATCGAGACCGTGCGCTCGGGACTGCCTGTGCTGGAGTCCTCCCCCGAGATCGAGCGGGCCACCGAGTTCCTGGTCTCCCTGACGCCCGAACAGGTGAGGGAGATCATTCCCCTCAGCGTCCTGAGCGATCCCGAGTCCGACCCCAAGGCCCGCAAGGAATACTCGGCCATGCTGGCCACCATCCTGTCGGTGAATCCCGAGGCTCTTGGCTCCGAGGATTTCACCCGGGTCCTGAACCAGACCTCGGGGGAGGATCCCCTTCCCGAGTTCGAGCGGAAGATGATCAAGGGTGCAGAGGAAGCTGCCCGGATCTTCGGAGAGGCCACAGCTGCGAAGGAGGCTATCGCAGAGTACGCCCCCCATTACTCGGTCAGCGACATCACCAAGGACCAAATCCGCTCGGACATCCACCGGGACGGCAACCGCAACAACGACCTGCCCTCCCTGAGAGAGCACCGGACCCTCATCACCATTGCGGCCCTGAGTGGTAGAATCCAGGATGCCGAGGCCTCCCTGGGAAACCTGATCGACTTCGCGCAGACGCTCGCCAACAAGGTTGAGGCCTTCAACAAGAGCGTCACCCCGGGGCCGACCTTCATGAAGAAGGTGCCTTATCAGGCTGCTGGCCCCTTCGGACAGTTCTTTCAGGACGGCTCCAAGGGACTGGACGTCAACTTCAAGGCCCCCAACAGCATTGCCCTGGTTCACGAAGTCCGGGCTGATGCCCTGGCCGCGGCTCAGCTCGTTGACGCTCTCATGGCCCAGCACGGCCTGGAAGGTTCCAAGGTCGAGGTGCAGGATCTCAACCCCCGCATCCTGGCCGCCCGTCAGAGGTTCCTGGCTGCTGCCCCCGCTGCACCGGCTCTTGGGGCCAATCCCCCGATCAAGCCCAAGCCCAAGGGAAAGCCGAGGACCAAGCCGAAGGTTCCTTCCGCAAGGATCCTGAGCAGCCTCGAGAAGCACCTCGAGGCCCGTCGGGCTGTCCTGACCCTCGAGCGTCTGAAGACCGAGTACCGCAAGACCCGTGCTGCCCTGAACAAGGCCGAGAAGGCTGCTGGCGGAAACCGGCCACTGATCAACCACATCAAGAGCATCTACGGCGGCATCCATCCGGAGAGCGATCTGGGTCTCGAACTCAAGGCACTCGGGATCCGGCCAAAGGATGCCCCCGGTCTCTATTCGGAGAAGGGCCGCAAAGACTTCAGCAACATCCCTGCAAGCGAAGAGGCCTATCTGGGGCTCACGATCGGCGTGGCCGGGAACGGGTACTTGGACCAGTACGGTCTTGCCGAGGCCATCGTGGCCGAAATCAGCGGCACGCCTCAGACCGTGGCGGCCGACCAGGAAGCTGCGCGACAGGAGCGGGACGAGCTTGAGAAGGAACTGATCCGCCTTGATCGGGAGATCACGGATCTGGGTGGCGAGGTCCCCGTGACCGCTCCCCGGAAGAAGACCGAAGCTCCGAAGAAGCCTCCGGAAGATCCCAAGGAAGATCCCAAGGAGGACCCGGTGGACCCGGAGGTCGACGAGATCGACGAGGTCATCAAGATCACCACCTCCGAGACCTGGCTCGAGTCCCTCAAGGCCATCCTACCCAAGGCCCTCACTGGTATCCAGAATTTCATCGAAGCCTTCCGGGCCCGCTCCCAGGACGAGGGAAGCGGCTCCAAGCTGATGGAGCAGTCCGACCCGATCGCGTGGCTCAGGGATCAGCTGGCCATGCCCGAGACCATCGGAAGATTCGGACCTGATCAGGCCGAGGCCCTTGAGAGGCTTGTCGATCAGAGGTTCACGGAATTTCAGGAGACCTTCGAGGGTCGGGCTCAGAAGCTGATCGAGGAGAAGGGCTGGGACACTCCCGAGAAGCTGGCCAAGGCCCTCGGCTATGACAACGCCCTGCCCCTGAATCTGATCCTCGATACGGGGCACCTCGAGCCCAAGGTGATGGCGGCGCTCTTCGTGAGCACCTACGAGTGGATGGCCCAGAATGCCCGGGCTCCCCGGAAGATGGACGACGACGACATCAACAAGATGTTCGGACGTCCCCGGGGAACCCCTGTCACGAGCGCCATGCGGACAGGCGCTCAGCACGGGGTGACCAGCAACCAGGCCCAGGAGGCGATCGCCTCCAACATGATGACGCTCCTGGATATTTCCCCGAAGCGTAACGGCGACATCCGCATGACCCAGGGGATCTTCCGGTCCCTGGCCGCAAACGCTCTCGAGCAGCTCATGGACGAGCACACCCCGCGCAGGATCAACAAGGAGGGGCACCTGATCTCCGACGGCAACACCGTCACCAAGGTCGGGACCATCGGCTGGAACTATACCGAGTACCGGCGTCAGGACGGCTCCCAGGCTGCCCCGATGATCACGCTCAGGCCGCACCACGACCCGCATGCTCCGGAGACCCACACGACCCAGGAGGACCTGGATTTCCAGGTGCTGGTCGAGATGCGCTCCCCCTTCACCGAGACCTTCACCGAGGGGCGTGTAAGAGCCCGTCATGTGGGGGAGGGCTCGGCTCCCAAGAGCGTGCGCAAGACCAAGCTGGGCAACCCCCTGGCCCGGACCTCGAAGCCCGAGAACAAGGCACAGGAGCGGCTCCAGAACGCCCCGAACTACGTCAATATGCCCATGATGAACCTGGTGAGAGCCATGGGCACAGACGCCTATCGGAGGATGGTGGGCTACGTCGAGCTCACCGAGGAGACCCGGAAGAACTACTCCCCCGATCATCTCCTCTCGATCGAGGGGCGGAACCAGACCATCGACCATGATCTCTCGGAGGCCATGGCCTACCTGGCCGAGGTGGAGAGGCACGATGCCGAGAGCCCGGGCAAGGTTCAGATCTTCTTCGAGTGGGCGGTAAGCTCGGTCGGACGCCTTCAGCAGATGGGCCCGACCACGCCCCAGGGATCCAAGATCACCCGTGAGCTTCTTGGCTCCACCCACTCCGTTCTGGAACTGACCGGGGAGAATGCCGAGCAGCACGAGAGAGCTCTCTGGTTCGCCGTGGCTCAGAGCCTGGGCGAGAAGATCGAGAAGATGTCGGTTGAGGCCATCGAGGCGAAGGCCCAGGAGCTCGTCTCCAAGGGCGCCTATGGCCGCGCAGTCGAGCTCTTCCAGGCCATGGAGGAAGGCCAGACCCTGGACTCGAAAACGCTCGGGGAGACGCTCGAGGAGACTCTTGGAGTCACCGAGGACAAGGTCGTCCACGCCCTCCTGACCGTGGCGCGCTGGAACCTGGCCAAGGGGAGGGGTGATCAGACCTTTGAGACTGCGCTGGCGCTCGAGGCAGACGGTAAGACCGACGGTCCTGTGAACGCCATGATCCACATGGGCATGGGCCCCTTCTCGGCCCACGAGCTGAAGCTCTGGTCCAAGGGCGGCATGTTCTTCGTGGATCGTCCGGTTTCCCTGAGCGAGTTCATCGCGCTCGAGGACAAGGACGGTGCCGACATCTACAACATGACCTCGGCGGTCTTCGAGGAGAAGCTCCGGGAGGCGTATCCGTCCTCCTCGAGGGAGAACCTCCCTTCGGTCATGGGACTACTGAACACCTTCCTCCCGGATTTTACCTTCATCAGGAGTGCAGACGATACCCACCCCGACCTGCTGAAGGTCGAACGGAACGTGGTCAAGAATCCCCTGACCGTCTTCCTCTATGGCTCGGGAGCCAAAGGCATTGCCGGCAAGGTGGCGAGCCAGGTCCAGGAGGAGATCGGGATCTTTCTCTCGGAGCTGATCCAGCTCAAGAAGCGGGGGCTGAAGATCTCGGATCACCCGAAGGTCCAGGAGAACCCCCAGCTCCTCGAGGATATGGCGGATCTCCTCTTCAGAGGCAGCCAGGAGAAGCTCTTGGCCTGGCTCAGGAAGCCCGAGGAAGCCAGCATCAGTCCCCAGATGTACACGTCCATGCAGGAGCAGATCCTCGGCGCCTTCGTCGAGCCTATGGTCGAGGCGATCGACGAGGTCACCGGGGGCCTCCAGTCCCGCATGAAGTTCATGCAGGCCTCGGCCGAGATGCAGACCCTGATCTTCCAGGAGGTCTTCGAGAGCAAGCTCAATGTGGCCCGGGCTACCAAGGAGAAGGGGGCCCTGTTGTCCGAGCAGGAGGTCCAGGATCTCTTTGCCGAGACCATGGACATTGCTCCGATCTATGGTGGCAACGACCAGGAGTTCCATATCAGTGCGCCCAAGCGGGATGTGCGCCTCGGGGCCAGGGTGGCCTCCAGCTTCACCGGGAAGCTGCCCAGCATGGCCTCCTATTCCTCGCCTGCGGATGCCAGCGTGAAGGTCTCGCCCTACCTGACGATCGGTAACGGTGACGGCAAGATGATCCTCAACATCTACACCAGGGGCGACGGGTCCTTCGAGACGAGCCTTCCCGTGTTCGATGGTGTCGAGATGGCACTGCACACCGTCGAGGGAGCATCCAAGCAGATCAACGAGCAGACGTATCAGGCCTGGATGGAGGCCAATCCCTACCGGGACGTGGAAGAGGGCTTCGCCCGGATGCTGGCACAGCTGACCCCCGAGGTCCTGGCCAAGTTGCCTCCGCGGGTGAAGAGCCGGATTCAGAAGCTGGCCGAGAACCAGGAGCTCGGTAAGGGGCTCCCTCTGAACCAGATCCTGAAGGCCATGCACGAGAAGCTGGCCCAGGCCGCCCGGCTGAAGGATGCTCGCATCGCAGTCATGAAGAAGGTGACCACGTCGTCCGATCACATGGCGGCCTTCCAGATCGCGAGCTTCCAGGAGGGGATCTCCACGGGTTCGGATCCCACCGACTATGCGGGCATCATCAGCGTCCTGAACCCCCTCCTCAAGGAGGAGCTGGCCAAGACCGCGCCCGAGGGCCGCGAGACCGTGGGAGACTATGCCCAGGCTCCGGTGCCGGCGCTCGAGGCGAGCATCCAGGAGCTCGGCGAAGAGGTCTCCCCCGGCGTGCGCAAGCTCTCTGGTCAGGCCGTCATGAAGCTGCTCCAGGGACCGGCCGACAAGACGGGCGCTACGGCGGAGCAGCGAGGCTTGCTGAAGGACCTGGAAGCACTGGGCCCTTTGCCGAAGGATATGGTTTTCTATATCGGCCCCGCTCAAGAATTGTCTCAGGTCCGGGATGAGTGGGATGGAGCTACCTCAGATCCAGTACAAATGGGACAAGCTCATCCGATGGACCTTACGGCGTTTGTAGCCAACGTGGCGCCGGAGACGATTATCCACGAGCTGTTGCACCTATACACCGCCATGATCCTAAACAACCACTACACGGATCCAACCAAGTCGGCCCCGCACGTTAGGCATGCAGTCGCCCAGCTCGAGAAGCTCGCGGATAAAACCCGAGAGCTGAACACCTACGGATTGGCTGAATCGGATGAGGCGGCGCTGCGGCACATTCAGAAGATTCTGGGGCTCTGGTCCAAGCCTAATCAGAGGCCTGCCCAGCTCGGAGAACTCATCTCCTACATGCTGAGCAACCCGGGCCTGATCGAGAAGGGCAAGAAGACGTCCAACTACCAGGCCCTGACCAGCATCGTCACCGAGGCTCTGAAGTGGATCAAGAAGCTGCTCGGGATCAAGGGTGATCCGGGGATGACCCTCTACTCGAACATCCGCTTCAACACTCGTCTCCTGCTGGCGCAGGAGCCTTCGGTTGAAGCTCGGTTCCTGCTGGATCCCCAGACCATCGAGACTCTGGCGGAAGACCTCTCCAGAGACCTGGATACGAACCGGGTCCTCAACCAGGTCTACGGGGAGGATCCCCGGCTCAACGAGGTTGAGGGAGCCTTCCTGGAGCATCTGAACCGTTCGATGGAAGCCAGCCTCTCGGAGCTGGCCCGGGATACCGGCACCTCGGATAAGGCCTTGGAGAACGCGAAGGCGGTGTCCGAAGGCCGTGTCGCCAAGATGCGCCAGACCGCCCGGATGGCCCTGGGCAAGGCCCGGGCCAACGGGTTTCTCCTCAATGCCAGGGAGGCCTCGGCCTTCGAGGCGATCCATGCCGCGGTGCTCTCGGGCATGACCAAGGGAGCCCCCGTCCACCAGCATCTTTACCAGGCCTTCGCGCATGTGGTGAAGACCTTGACCCCCGAGCAGATCCTCGAGGCCATGGGCACGCCTGCGGGCGATAACCCCTCCGTACAGGCCCATGCCCAGGCACAGGCGATGGTGGACTTCCTCATCGGAGCCAAGGGCCTCAGGGCCACAGCAGACGGGCGCTCCGACATGCTGGCGAGCTTCCTGGCTCTCTCCCAGACCCATCCGGTCCTGAGAGAGGCCCTTGGCTCCATGAAGCCCCCGAAGGTGGTGGGACTCGAGTGGACCTCGGTCGATGCCTGGCTGTCGAGCCTGGCGCGGACGATCACCAATCTGATCACCCGCATGAGCCTGAGTCCGCGCCTGATGGCCCCGAACATGCTCCTGGAGATGGATGCGCTCTCGAGCACGCTCTCGTCCGTGCAGGAGCAGCGCAGGGGACTCGCCCTGCTGGGGCAGGCCTCGGAGCTCCTGAACGACACCATCGAGAAGGCGAACGCCTATACCGCCAACAAGATCTCCAGGGGGTCCTCGAAGGCCACCAGGAAGCTCACCGAGCTCGGCGAGAAGTTCTCGGGAGATTCCCGGACCAACAGGTATGTCCGGGGCTCGTTCTTCACGGCCAGCTTCCTGACGAGCCTGGGATCGACCCAGGAGGCAGGAGCCTCGGGTGACGCCCTGATGCGGATGGTGAACGACTCGCCGGGCATGCACACTCTGCGGTCGCTCCTTACCGATCTCAGGGGTGCCACCGCGGATACCCTGCCCTTGTGGAGGCTGATCAACCCGATCAAGGATCAGATCGACGGTCTGCGGCAGGACAGCCGTGAAGGCATTCCCAAGGCTCTGGCGGCCGAGTTCAGCCGGCCGGTGACTCGCGAGGAGTGGAGCCGAATGACCCGCGGTGTCGCCAAGGCTGACCTGCTGGCCCTGGGTCACGAACAGGCCCTGAAGATCCTCAAGGACCCTTCCTCGGCCAAGGCTGAGGTGCAGCGCCTCGAGGAAGAGGTCTCCACGATGGGAGGCAGGTTCGGGGATCGCTACAAGGCCAAGGCAAAAGCCCTGGCCACCTACATGGTGAGCGGGGTCCTCACCACCAGGGGCCTGATGCCGAACGCCCATGCCATCGCCCACCTTTACGGAGAGCAAGGCAACCGGGGGAACCAGATCACCGCCCAGGTGACGCCCGATCTTGTCAGGGCGATCGACCAGCTGACCAGCCTCTATGCCTTCGAGGCCCTCGACCAGGGAACTCGAGACACCCTGGCCGAACTGATGAGCACCGAGGCCCAGGGCATGCAGGCAGTCACCGGCATGCTGAGGGTGGCCAGGCAGGCAGAGATCGAACGCCGTGACCGGCACGGAAGCGTGAACGAGGTGGCCCGTAACAACGGCCTGAAAGGCTATGTACCGATAAACACCAGGGATGGGCATTCGGTCGTGGTGAGGCCCGCCAGCGAGCACGACGATCTGGTACGCCGGGGCTATGAGAGGATTGGCGCCTACCGGGGAGACTCCGCCGAGAGCCGTCGTGAGCCGATGGCCTATTACCTGTCTACGGTGGCCGGCAAGGGCATGTTCCGCCAGGGCGTCGCCCAGACCGTGAACGACACCTGGCAGGGGGTGGACGCAAGAACGGGCTCCAGCCTCTCTGGGAAGACCGCAGGGCTGTATCTCGGCCGCAGGGCAGCTGCACTGGCCCAGGAGCTTGATGCCGATGCACAGGGCCCTCAGGGCTCCTCTGGCGCCCTGGACCGCCTGGCACCCGGTGAATACCTCATGCCGATCTTTGATGGTGAGGGCACGGTCGTGGCCTATCAGCGTGCCATGGATCCCGAGAAGACCGACAAGGTCCAGTCGGATGACCATCTCGGTCGGATGCTCGGGGTCTGGATGGGCAGGATCCTCGAGGAGAACATGGCCGACGAGACCAACCTCGAGCTGGTCAAGACTCTGCGCGAGATCTATGGCAAGGCCCTGGCCAAGGGAGATACCTCGGGGTTCATCAATATCGCCGACCCCAAGCTCAAGGATCCGGTGATCAAGGATGCCTGGGACATCCTGGGGTGGCGGATCAAGCAAGACGTAGCCGAGGCCTTCGGCAGCCCCCAGGAGTTCTGGGTCCGCAAGGACATGGTCGACGATGCGATCGGCTTCCGGGCTGCCACCCTCACCGATGCCTGGACCGGGATCACGAGATGGTCTCCCGAGGTCCAGGAGAAGATGATGCAGGTGGCTGAGCTGGTCGGAGGGCTTGGGAACCAGAACGCTTTCAAGCGGATTCGCCAGGGCGAGCGCATCTGGCGCGAAGGGGTTTCCTGGGCCAAGGAGACCATCATCATCCGCTCGATCAAGGTGAGCCTCGAGAACGGGCTCTCGAACGTGGCGCAGCTGGTGACCTGGGGCATTCCGATCGTCGACATCGTCACGGGATTCCGGAACAAGTTCGCCGAGGTCTCCGAGCTCACGAAGAACCGCGAGGAGATCCAGAACCTTCAGGTGAAGATGGCGACCGTGATCCACGATCCCAAGCTGATGGCCAGGTATCAGGCCCAGATCGAGGCGCTGGAGGAGGCCAACCGAAGCATGAGCATCCAGCCCCTGATCGAGGCCGGGGAGTTCAGCACCATCGCCGAAGGTCTGGACGAGGCAGATATTGCTTATCGGGAAGGCGTCCTGGGGGATTACATCTCCAGGCAGATCGACCGGCTGCCTGGCTGGGGCAAGACCGCAGCCAAGAACCTCCTGATCACTAAGGACACGGCCCTCTGGAAGGGCCTGAACCGGGCAGTTCAGTACGGTGACTTTATCGCCAAGGCGGTCCTCTACGACCACCTGACGAAGAAGAAAGGCATGGAAAGGCAAGAGGTTCTGGACATCCTCATGGAGGAGTTCATCCAGTACAACCGCGCCTCCGGTCGCACGAGAGACGCGATCGAGGGCATGGGTCTGGCCTGGTTCCTGAACTACAAACTCCGGATCATGAAGGTCACGGCCAGGGCGCTCAGGGAACGGCCTCTGACGGCCCTCACGATGTTCTCGGGAACCAAGGAGCTGATGGGTATCGACACGACCTGGGACGGCTCTGTGGCCGGTGCCGTGTGGGACGATCGGTTCGGGTATTCGCTCGGTACGGGGATGGGGTTCAACGCGCCCTCGCTGCACCCGGTGGGGAGCTTCGTGCTGGACTGAAATGAGCCAGACACATGGGAGTTGACGCGGAACAGGGGCCCGGTCAGAATCTGAATCTGGCCTGGGCCTGGGGTGGGGAAGTTCTTGTAGACGAGTAATTTTGGGGTTTCGTTCAACCCGAAGTAGAGTTAGAATCGTAGGTGAGGCCCAGTTTTCCCAAGCCCAGGCCCCGATTGCAGGAAAGCCCCACTCCCTTCCAGGTGTGGGGCTTTTCGCGTTTCAGGACTTGTCAGATGAGGCAAGCCAGAGAAGACAGCCCAGCAAGAGCAGCCCGCCCAGTCCGAGCAGCTGGTAAGCCAGAAGGACCATGGTCCCGAGGGTGCTCCCCAGAAGGCCGAGGAACATCAAGACGAGGGCGATGGAGAGGATGATGCGGAGCCCCATCAGAACTGCACGATCTCTTCGGGGGTGGCCTCTCGGATGCCCGTGTGTTTGAACTCCATGTCGCTGTCCGTCATCCAACCATCGCCGCGGGTGACGGTGGCGGTGATGCCCTCGACCACGAAGTAGCCTTCGCGCTTGGGGCACTCTACGAACGCCATGATCGTGTATTCGAGGAAGCCGCCGTAGCCGTCCTCGTAGCTGGCGGCGCCTGTCTTGGTGGTGCCGTTGTCGAGGACGACGAGCCCGTCGATCGACCAGCCGGTCCAGTTCCGGTTCACCTGCCCGAGAGTGTCCTCGATCACCCGGATGAGCACGTTCTCAGGGACCTTGAAGTCGAACTCGGGCTCGTCGTCGACCTCCGGTTCAGTCGGGATCAGATCGGTCATAGGACGGTCTCCAGCATTGATGGACCTCTCGGCTCAAGCCTTGATGGTGGCCGGGTTGGGGATGTCGGGGAGCACTTCGGCCTTGGCCAGGCGGGAGAGTGCGCTGCGGAGCAGCACCCTGCCCGAGCGGGCCGGCAATCCGAGACGGCGCTCGGTCTCACCCATGAGTTCCCGGGCGCAGCAGATCGCATAGACCAGCTCGGCCTCCCCGGGATCGAGATGATGGAGCAGGAGCCGGGCTGCCTCCTCCCCTTCGGTGAAGTACACGTCGCCCAGGTGCTGAGCTACCTCGAGCTGCTCGGAGGTGAACCAGGGAGTCCCGTCCGGCTTCCGGAGCAGGGTCGCAGCCTGGTCGATCATGGTCCAGGCAGAAGCCCTGCCGGTGTGGGCCCGGATCAGGGCATTGAGCTCACGCTTGCCCTTGGGGGTGATCCTGTAGCGGGCCACGCTGGTGGTGCGCGAGATCGTCTCGATCCAGCCTCGCATGAAGAACTCGAGGGCGAACGGCTTGGCCACCTTGCCGATTACGACAGGGGCCTTGTCGGCACCCGGGCGCACGACCACACAGGTCATGCCGGACTCGGACACGGGCACCGCCAGTTCCGCCTCCGGTTCGGAGAGACGCCGAAGCACGGAACGCGCAGTCTGGTTGATCTTGGCGTCGAAGTCGATTTCCATCGTTGGAAGTTCCCGATCTTTCCTGGCTCCGTGGAACCGATTGATTATGCCCTCGATGCGCTTCACCCGGCGCATGATCGTGGAGTGGTGGCATCCCCGCCTCCAGGCGATTGAGCGAAAGGATTCTCCCTTCGCATGGGCGGCCGCATCCTCGAGGGCGATCTGCCTGCCTTGGGGCGTGTGGCGCATCAGGGGAGGTCCTCGTGAAGGTGTGGGGTGGTGGGGTGCGGTATGGTCCGCACCCCTCCCTCTCGCTCGATAGAGGTCTTGCTGGATCGACGGATCAGCTTGCCTTCGAGAAGATCGACTTGGAGGTCCTGGGAGCCGGAGCCTTCGCGACCGGAGCCGGGGCTTCTTCGGCAACCTCCTCCTCGACAGGAGCGGTGCGCTCGGCTTCGTCATCGGCCTCGTCATCGACGTCCGTGGCGGCGTCGATAACAGCACCGTCCTGGATCGGAGCCATGACGATCTCCGGCTCGGTCTCCGGCTCGGCCTCGGGAATCTCCTCACGGGCCTCGGGGGTCGCCGAGATGCTGCGGGAGACCGGGATCGAGACCTTGGTGGCCGGAACCGGCCGGGTCGATCCGATCGCCGGTGCACCGCTCGGTCCACGCAGGACCGCGGGCTTCGGGGCCAGGGCAGCCGCGGAGATGTTCAGCTCGGCCGAGAGACCGTTCTCGCCACGGCCG
Source organism: uncultured Luteolibacter sp. (assembly GCA_964469395.1). Taxonomy (GTDB): domain Bacteria; phylum Verrucomicrobiota; class Verrucomicrobiia; order Verrucomicrobiales; family Akkermansiaceae; genus Luteolibacter. Next base: position 17,840 of record CAYXZE010000001.1, on the reverse strand, counting down.
GCGGTGAAGCTGATGTCAATGCGCTGGTTCGCTGCGATCGTGATCTGGTTGCGGACGTAGGCTTCCACGGCCTCGTGGATCTCGTCCTGGTTCAAGGTGATCTTTATGGTCCTGGTCCTTCTATGGAGGTGGGTTAGATTATGGTCTCGAGCGCGTAGAGAGTCAGCAGGGATGCTTCGGCTCTGCCGTCATCCTTGACACGAGCAAACAAGTGCGCCTGGCCAGGGAACCTGGCTGCGGCCAGGGCACGGGAGACTCCCTTGTCGGCGGAGAGCTTGAAGTGCTTCTTCCACTGGGAGGGGGTTGCTCGATACCGCTCCCATCCGTGCCCGACCAGAGCCATCTGGATCGCTCCATAGCCCTGTCCGAACCGGAAGGTAGCCGGGGCTCCCTGCCCCGGCCTGGCAGCCACGAACTCGAGGAGGGACACGAGCCGCTTTTCCCCCACCGGAGGGGTCAGGATTTCCCCCAGCCGATGGAGATCGAGCTCTATTCTGCCCTTCGCGTCAGGCGCGGTAGGCATGTCCTCGACCCGTAGCTGTCTGGATCCCGGATCCAGGAAGGCAATGGCCCCCGTGAATCCAGGATCAATTCCGCAAATCAGCATCAGCCGAAGAGCTTCTTCTTCGGTGCCTGGGTAGCGGGGGCGCCTCCAAGACCCGGACGGCCGGTGCCGGTGGTCCCTGTCCCGCCCTTGGCAGCCGACGAGCGGTCCTTGTCCTTACCGGCGTTGCGGGTTTTCCAGGCGTCATGGAACTCGGGGGTCATCACCTCGCGACGATACTCCACCACCGTCCGCATGCTTTCGGCATGGAAGAACTTGTCGATGACGTTCTGGGTCCGGGTCTGGCCGGTGTTCCTGTAGACGCCCGAGTCGTCCTTCTTCTGCTTGTCGGTGATCTCCCTCAGCAGGCCAACCTTGATCTTCTGGCCGGTGAGGGCGCCCAGGACCGGCACGGGGGTCGGGACCTCCTTGCGCTGGTCGAAGTCGTAGACCTTCACGACCTTCTCCTCGGTGGCCTGCTCGGTCAGCGGCTCGCCGGTGGTGAGCAGGCAGAGGTCGTCAATCGTGGTGTAGCCGGGGAGCGGATTCCGCTTCGACGGGTCGGCCTTGTCGGGGTAGAAGTTCTCACCCTTCTTGTTGGTGATGTAGACGGTCTCGCGAACCTCGCGGCCGTCAATGTCCAGGATCACGGTGACGTTGTGGGCACCGGCCGGGGAGGCTCCGGCATAGGCGATCTTCACGGTGGCGTCGTAGAGATCCGTCGGCAGCGGATCGGAGCCACCGCCGAGACGGTCCTCGGCTTCTTCGAGGTTGTCGGTGGTGAGGCTGGCAAACATCTTGCTCATGCGGAGAAGTCCTTATGGTGTGCTGTAGTGTGGTTTGGGTTGGGGTCAGGCGTAGAAGCTCCGGAGATGGTTCAGGAGCTTCGCGGCATCGTTGTCGATGAAGGTCTGGTTCGGAGCGAACATCCTCATCGGCGAACGGATACGTTCCCCGACCGTCGCCTTGGTAAGCTGGGTCTGGAAGACGTGCTTGTAGCCCAGGAGCTCGTCCTGGGCGGTGATCGTGAGAAGGGCCGGGTCCTGGTCAGCCAGATCGGTCAGCTCCACCTTCTTGGTGGAGACCACGGTGGAGAAATAGGCCTCGAGGCCGTTGTTCTTCAGGGCCCCCTTCACGGGCACCGAGACCCGATTCATCAGGGCCTTGGCATCATACTCGGACCGGGTGTGAGCCAGGATCAGGACAGCCTTGTCGGAGTCAGCCACATGCTGCTGCATGAGCCTCTTCCAGAACTGCTGGTAGTCTCCCCAGGCAGCCTGGGTATCGGAGCTACCGATGATGTAGATGGTCTCGTACATCTCCATCAGAAAGGTCGCGGTGTCGATGATGAGACCGTCGTAATCGGGATTGCCCCGAGCATGCTCGAAGGCCTCGTAGATCTGGTAGGGATCAGTGATCTTGTGGGAGGCGAAGTTGTTCCTGAAAGGAAGCCGTTTGCCGGCCTCGCAGTTGAGATACAGCCAGCGGTCCTGATTCGGGATGTTCATCAGGCTGGCCGACTTGCCGGTGGCGCTCTCACCGGCGATCATCACCAGCTGGTCATTGGTGGACTCGGTCTGGGACATGAGGTTCCTGCTGTATGGGTGGGAGGCAAGCCCCCGAAAAAGGAAGATGCTCCTGAGAGCCACGGAGAGCCCTCAGGAGGGCTCTCTCTTGTTCAGGCTGCCTGGGCCTGGAGCTTCTTGGCGACGGTCACCAGGACCGTGCTGCGCAGCTCCTCGGCCCCAAGGGGATCGGGGAGCTGTTTATCGAGTGCCAGAAGCTTGTGCTCGACGGTGGGGAACGGCATGCCATTATCCACCAGGCAGAGCGCATAACGGATCATGTGCTTGTTGCGATCCCCGTCCTTGGTGATCTTCTGGATGAACCAGCGATCCATGGCATCGAGGTTGCCGAGCTTCTTCATCTGCTGAGTGCGATCCTCGTTCCGCTTGGTTCGCGGGATGAAGGGCAGCACGTCGAGCAGCTCACCATGATTCGTGTGAACCAGGGCATTGGGATTGGTGGCCCATTTGCGCACGTAATCCTTGGAAGCATTGAGATCGACCGGGAACGGCAGCCAGGTGATCAGATTGGCCATGAACTCCTTGTAGTCGTCCAGGTCCAGCTTGAGCGTGTAGTTCAATGGCATGATCAGCCGGAACCGGTGCGCATCGGGCGTGTGGCGCTTGGTGGTGTAGGTCATGAAGGTATGATCCTCCAGGAACTCATGCGCGTCTTCCCGGGTGATCCCTCCGTCGACGTCGAAGACCGCGAGGTTGAATCCGGGGATGGCATTGGCAGTCAGCCGGTGCCCGTTCTCGAACGAATGCACGCACCAGTTGTAGTTGTCCATCGTCACCAGCTGATGCAGTTGATCGAAGGGCGCCTTCTCGGGGGTGTAATCCTCGGCAAAGTGGTCCGAGTGCGAGAGGTGCAGCTTGTCGAGCGAGGTCTCCTTCAGGGTCTCGCCGGAGAAGAACTCCACGTCGTCGATGAACCGCTTCTTGATGACGATGCCGTTCTTGTAGCCCCAGGCAGTGGCCAGCATCATCATCTCGGTCCGCGGCCCCACCCCCGGTTTGTAGAACGGGAGATCCTCGGTCAGATCCGCATGGGTGACCTCGGTAGAACAGGTGGAGATGTAGCGGGCCAGTTTCATGTGCGCCCGCTCGCGGGTGAGGATCGACTGGAAGGAATCACCCGATTCCTCCACCAGCTTCATGGCGCCGTAGAGGTGATCCCGGGTCAGGACCAGGGACTCGTCCACGAAGGCCAGGGCACCAGCGAGCTTCAGGGTCTTGAAGTAGCGATGGCTGAGCTCGGCCTTGGGGATATGGGCGTTCTCCTGCAACTCCCGGGCCTTATCCTCGCACTCATGGCGATAGGACAGGAGCTCGATGCCGATGTCCCGCGGGACATCGACGGTCCAGTTGAACTTTCCGGGATCGGCCAGGGTGGCGAAGTGATCGGCCCATTGCTGCATTTCCTGGGTCCGGCCCTGGTCGCAGAGTGCGTCGAAGATCTCTGCATCGGTGGCACCGTGATGCGCCGGGATCGGGCTCCCATGGGCGAACATCATCCGACGGGCCAGGCCGGCGCCGAGGAGCGAGTAGAAGAGATCCTCGGTGGCTCCCCCGTCCAGCAGGTCGTCGGGCGTGCCGAGCAGCAGCATGTTCGCCGGGGTCTTGCCCTCGATCTGCACCATGCGCTTGCGCTCGGCATTGTTCATGTAGGCCTTGGGCTTGGCATAGCCCTGGTCATAGAGCTCGAGGAAGAGCGGCATCAGCGGGTTGATCTTCTCGAGGTTCCGTCCGGCCTCGTCGACGAGCAGGTTGATCGAGCCCACCTGCGACATCAGCAGCTTGTCACGGATCTGCTTGACCACCGAAGGATGGGCGTCATCGAAGGTGAAGAGGTATTCCCCGGTGTCGTTGTAATCCTTCTGGAGCTTGTCGAACTCGATCTGCTCGGTGGTGCCCTTCTGGACTGCCCGCTGCATCGCATGCCGCCAGAGCGAGGCCTCGGCCAGATGCGGCAGCGTGTAGGTGGTGAAGGTGCGGCGGAAGTCTCCGAAGAGCTCGTGCTCGAGGATCCCGAGCGAGAAGCCCTTCCCCGATCCGGAGGTCGAGAAGGCGGCGACATAGCCGTTCACCGGGATCTCGCCCCGGTCCAGGGTGTTCAGGGACGTCCGCATCGTGGATGCCGTGACCAGCAGGTGATAGGCCACCAGGGGGCGGAAGAAGGCCCGGTCGTTGTTCTGGACCCGCTCGCAGATGAGCGAGGTCAGATCCTCGATGGCCGGGTGATGAGGGACGGCCGACAGATCAACCATTACGGACTCCTAAGGGGTGTGGTGTGGCGGGGGATGGGGTGAGATGTCTGGAAGCGAAACCCGGCCCCCGAAGAAAGAAACTCAGGTGAAGCTCAGGTGAGGTCGTAGAGATCTTTCTGGGTGCAGATCGGGAATGCGGCACAGTAGCCGCAAGCTTTCACCTTGCCGGGGACCTCGATGACGACACCTTTGCCGCCCTTCGAGGCCTTGAAGGCAGCGGCCTCCAGGGCGTTGTCGAAGTTCTTGGTGCTGCGGGCGTTGGGGTCGTTGGCCTTGTTCCGATCGGAGTAATATTTCCAGACCGGGTCCGAGCGCCAGAGCTCCTCGTCGGTGCAGTACGGCAGCTCAGGCTCCTCGAGATCGGCGGCCGCCTCGAGCTCGCGGATCTTGTTGCGCATCCAGGCCTCGATCTCCGAGGGGCTGTAGAGCTGGATCCGGTGCGCGTAGACCCGCTGCTGTGGGTAGTTCGGATTGCGCTTGGCCTCGATGCCCGACCAGTCGGTGAAGATGAAGTTGATGACCATGTGGTCGGCGGTCACTTTGTCGGGGTTGAGCCAGCGATAGCTGGACCCCTGGAGCTTGTAGCCCTCGTCCTTGGATCCCTTGATCAGGGAGTAGACCGAGGTGCTCTTGAAGTCCTGGATCACCCCCTCGAGGATCATGTCGAACTTGCCGGTAATCGCGTAGCCCATGAGCTCGCGTTCGACGCGCTGCTCGAGGTAGATTGGAATCACGTCGTCGGAGAGCTGCTCCGGGAGGGGGTTGATGATGATCTTCTCGATCACCTTCTCCGGATAGCCCAGGGCCTTCATGGCGGACTTGTAGCTCCCCTTCCAGGACTTCTCGATACCGTCATGGATCGAGTGACCGAGGCGGGAAGCGACCAGGCTCGAGATGTCGGTCTGGAGCCGGTTGGTCTCGTCGAGCCGCTCGGACAGGATGATCTGCCGGACAGGTCTCAGGAGAGAGGTCACCGAGATCGCCTTGCGGGTGCCCCGCTTGAAGTCGTAGCCGTCACTGGCCAGCCAGACCGCCAGCGGGAGAGGGATGTTGGTGACGTTGCTGAGCTCCATGGGGACCTTCTCCTCAGTGCGGCTTAGTGCAGCTTGGTGTGGTGTGGGACGGGATGCTGTCATAGCGCACCACTGGGGGGTTGCGCTAGGGGTCTTGGGTTACCAAGGCTCTCCTGACTTAAGCCGGCAAGGGTCTAGCCGGCACTCCCCTCTCGGGGTCGCTCGCTTGCAGTTCCTTTCGCTGAGCCGCGAGGATGGGGTCTGCATCCCCATTCGGTCAAGGGTCAGGTGCCCGGCGTGGTTTCCGGGACTTCGGGCGCCTCGGGCTCCTTGGTTTCCGCCTCGGCCTGGAACTCGCTCGAGGTCATCTGCCCGAGGGGCATGATGTTGTTGATCACCAGGTCGAGGATATGCTCGGCCACGATACCGAGCCGATCGACGGCGCCCTGGACAGCGAGGTGCTGGACATGGCCGAGGACGGCCTTGTTGATCTGGGGGGTCGGGGTCTCCAGGAGCAGGTTGGCCTGCCGCGAGAGAACCTGCCCGGGAACAGCGGGATCGCCGAGGATCAGGGTGTAGGAGACGAGCCAGAAGATGTTGGGGGTCTCGGGAGTGCTGGAGGCGTCCATGGATCAGGTCCTTTGATGGGGTCTGGTTTGGCGTGGTTCGGTAGAAATCATGTCAGGATTCACGTCTTGGCTTCGAGGTCCTCGAGATCCTTGAGATGCTTGCGCACCTTGGCGAAGATCGTATCGGCATCGGCACCGTTGGGGATGACGATCTCCTGGGCCCAAGTCGGGTGGAAGATCGAGAGCTCCCCTCCGAGCTTTACCAGGTCGTGAGCGATGTCGGGATGGTCCTGCCAGAGGACCTCCTCAACCAGGTGCTCGTTGACATAGCGGACGACGTCGATGTCATCGCGGATCAGGGCATATCCGGCATCGTGGACCTGGGCACACGGTCGGATGTCGAGCCGGTGGGGACCAGCTCTCACGGTCTGCATGAAGGCCACCCAGGCCCGGTTGTTCAGGAGACCCCAGGACTGCCCGAGAGCGTTCCCTGCCGTCCTGCCCTCGGCCTCGGCCTCCCTGGGGGTCTTGGAGTTCCCCCGGATCACCTGGGCAAGCAGAGGCGTCCGGACCCGTAGTCCGAAGGCCACGGTGATGTAGCCGGTGCGTGAAGCCTCATCGAGCTTCGCGGCCACCCACTCGTCGGAGACCTTGTAGAGCTCATGGTAACGATCTTCGATCTGCTGGGAGACCAGCTTGGTGAAGCCGCATTTGGCGACCAGGGTGATCCATGTGCCCTGGTAGGTCAGGGCAAAGGTGGGAACCTTCGAGTCCTGACGCTCACCGGCGTAGGGAGAGGTTTTCTCCGCGATCGAGTTGATTCGGGCCACGTCATGCGCTGTGGCCGGGACCTCCTTCACCGTGTCAATCATGTCGGCGATGGTCAGCATGATGAATTACCTCGCATGAAATCCGTGATCCGGGAAACCGCTTCGTTCGGCGAGATGCTCTTTCGGACGGAGGTATCCACCGCATCATGGCCGCACGGCATGATGATGATCGGGTTGGATAGACTGTAGGGAACGAAATCCCGGTAGCAGACCTGTCCGCAGCGGGTGCAGATGTTCCACTGGCGCCTGTAGCCGCGCTCCACGGGTGGGAGCTTGACGCCCTTGATCTTGGTGATGGTCAGCATGAATCAGATGCTCTTCGTGACGAGGAGGACATCCAGGGTGTCGTCGTTGTGATGATCCACGACCTCGAGGCTACCGCAGACGGCTTCGGCTTCGATCAGGGCCTCTCCCTTGGAGGAGGCCATGACGACCACTTCGGTCAGGATTTGTAGCTGCACCCGATAGGGCCGGGACGTGGTGATCGCACCGTCCTGGATGGGCAGGAACTCGACCGACAGGGCCTCCTCCTCCTCGCGCTGGAGATCGGCGGCATTCTCTTCTCTGGTTCTGGTCATGTCTCATCCTCCTTAGCGATCGCGACGTCCGAAAGGGTCCATTCGAGGCTGTCGATCTCGTTGACCTCGTAATGATCGAACTCGTACTCCTCGACGAGAGCCACGGCTTCCTCGGCAGACGCGGCTTCGACCACGATCTCTCGCCGGGTGCGCTCGGTCACAGTGAAGTGGACTGTGAATCTCGTCATGGCTTTCTCCCTTTGGTTCGGTGTGCTTCGCTTCGGTGTGGTGTGGCCGTCTCTCCGGCCTGTCACGCCCATATTGTTGCACTGTTGCCTGCCCTGAAAAAGGGCTCATGCTGGGGAGGGACGTTTGCCCGCTGCCTCGATGATCTTGTGCAGGGCTTTCACCTGCTGCGGAGACCCCTCGGCTCCTCTGAAAGTTCACGGCGTGAGCTTACAAGCGCCCTGCTGCGTCCGCCTGGCCGACCCGGATTCGGCCCGCCCGAAGGCTGTCGGCACTATCCCCCGGCGAGGATCTCGGTATATCCGCAACGCTCCTTGAGCTCGCGGACGGTGGTGACGTCACAGCCGTAGGAGTGGCGTCGCCGCCCCTGGTGGATTGCGAGCCAGGAGCGGGCATCCACCTCGGTCTGAAAGACGGCAGCGTCTTCATAACTAACTGTATAAAGCGCCCAGCCTTTAAGTCTGTTGATTTGGGTTGAGGAGACGTACATCAGGCGGCGACCGGCATCCGGCCACTTCTTGCCATTGAACCACCAGATCACCCAGAGATCATCGTCGATCCGGGGGTAATCCAGGGCCTGTCTGGGGCTGGTGATCCGTTTCACCCCTCAACTCCCCTTGTATAGCCGCCCAGCAGAAGCTGGGAGGCTATGTGGTGGGTCCGCATGTAGACGATGCGACTGAACCAGGGGCAGCCGGTGGCTGCAACCCGTTCCTTGACGATGGCCTTCTGCTTCTCGGTGAGCTCGTACTGGTCGAGCACCTCGTCGACCGTCGACTCGTAGGGATGAAGGCTCATGCGGGACTGTCCCCCATGTAGCGCATGTAGGCCAGGCTGGCGTTGTAGATCGCCACGGCCTCTGTCTCACCGAGCCCGTGATGATCGCTTCCATCAGCGGGGTAGATGTCGCAGCGCCAGGTCTCGTTCGGATGCTGCTCGCGCCACTCCCTGGGGCGGTGCTGTCGATAGGTGCGGATCTTCGTATCGCTCATGCTGCGGTCCTCACATTGGCTAGGCGCTCCCAGAGCTCAAGCCCGGACATCTCCTGACCCAGGTAGGTGACGACTTCATACTCGTGAAACCATATACGCTTGTCACCTACCTGAGCCTCAAAACACCTTGCTCCTTCAGGCGCCTGCTCGATGTCGGGCATGCGCTCGGAGAAGTAGCTGTGGGCTCTCAGGCTGTGGCCGTCGAACCCATCGGTGTAGACCTTGATTTTGTTCGGGTCCTTGGTAGTCAGGGCAGAGATCTTGTCCTCTAGCGAGAAGTAATCCAACCCCACGAAAAGCCATCCCGGTGGAGCCCGGAAGCAAGTCTTGATGAGCTTCCCGAGGCTGAGTCGCCCCTTGTGAACGCTGCTTCCGATGATGGTGATCAGGCGTGCCAGCAAGGCAGCCGAGATCGGCATGCTCACGTTGGCCGGCAGATTCTGGAGGTTCGGATCAGAGCTCGAGAGCCGGCCTGAAACCGTGCCGCCGAGGTTAAAGTTCCCGAACAGGTAAAAGCACCCGTCAGGACCAAGGACGGCATTCTCCATAGCCGGGATGAAGGAGGTCAGGATCTTGTCGACCGCCCCGTAATCCAGGAAGGCATCGAGGAGATCCCGGATCGGTTGGCTCTGGGTATGGGCCTTGAGCTTCTCCAGGACCTCCCTGCCGGTGCCCGGCAGTCCGGTCTTGGTCTTTTCGATGACCGGCAGCCCTCCCAGCTCGTAGAGGAGCCGCTGCATCTGGGGGCCCGAGTTCGGATTGAACTCCTGAGGCTCGTCGCCGAGCTTGATCTGCTTCTTCTTCAACGCGGCGTTGCGGGTCTCGACGTGCTCGGTATCGAGAATGCTGGTCATCTCCTGGACCAGCAGGTGTCCCTGGATCGCCCGCAGTGCCTCCGAGGAAATCTGCTCCAGGGCACCCTTCACCTCGGCAACCCGGTCTATGTCCACCGGCAGCCCGGTGAGCTGCATCTGGATGATGTCCCAGATCGCCGGCTTGAAGAGGGTCTCGTAGATCTCGAGCTGCTGGTCCTGGATCACCGTGTCCCAGTGCTTCTCGTAGACGAACCAGGTCGAGAGAGCGTCGACCAGGTTGTACTGGAGGAGCTGGGGCAGGGGGATCTTGGTGATGTCCTTGATGTCCTCCCCCATGGAGTAGTTGCCAGCGAACTCCTGGGACTGGGCCTTGAGGCCGAGCTCGTTACCGGCACAGGAATTGGTGGCCAGGTAGGAGATCAGCTTGGTGCAGTCCCAGTTCTTCAGCATGATCTCGAGACCTCTAAGAAGGCCCTCGGTGTCGATGAGATCCTCCATGAAGAGCTGGAAGACCATCACGGTGGCGTCATAGCTGATGTTGTGCCAGAGGGCTTTCTTGGAGAACTCCCGGAAGAATTTGCCGAGGAGCTTCCTGACTGCCGGGGGATTGGGCCCCAGGTCCACCGGGAAGGCGATGCCCTCGTGCTTGGACCAGGCGAGGCTGATGGTCCCGATCCCGGCGTCGTAGTGCTTGAGCGAGAAGCTCTCGATGTCCATGGCCAGGGGCCGGTCCATATCCAGGAGCTTCTGGAGCCAGGCGGCGATGTCTGTCGGCTCCATGGGGTAGGCGGCGAACTTGATGATGTCGCAGCCCGGATCCCGGTAGAGGCCCTGGCGGTAGCTCCAGAGGGCGTCGAAGGCCTGGGTGATCTTGTCCCGGGTCGGGCCGGGGTTGTGGAAGACCTGCCGGTAGTTGGGCGTGTAGAGGACCTGGAAGTCCCCGGTCGCGTCCTTCGGCCAGGCCGAGGGGAGAGCATAGCCCAGGTAGGCCTCGGCCTTCGGTACGCCGGCAAGCGTCTTGAAATACTCGGTGTCGCCAACCATCAGGTACTTGACCCCGAGGTCCTTGAGCACGGGGAGCAGGTCGTCGAGGTATTCTCGCTGGACCGTGGCCGGGGTCTTCTTGCCGGTCTGGTAGAGGCTGTAGGCGATGACCTCCTTGGGATCGAGACTCTGGCTCGAGATGTATTCCCGGACCATGGACGCTTCGTCCAGCCGCGGCACCAGGATGGCGATCTCGTAGCTGGGCTGAGGAGCTGGATCGAATGTCTGGTAGATCATCTGGCGGGGCTCCTTCAGAGGATCCTGTTGGAGGCGTGGAGTTCGAGGAGGTCCACGACAAGATCGAACTGGTGCATCGACAGGGGAGTCGTTGCATAGAGGTGCCCCACAGGCCTTGTGCGGGGCAGGGAGGCCAGGTCCGGGTGGAGCTTGGTGATGGTGGTCGGCAGCATGTCCCGGGCGTCCTGGAGCGTCTTGCAGGCTTTCAGGACGGTTGTGAGGCCATTGAGGGCCCGGGCGTACTCCCGGTCATGGAGCCCTTGGGAATCCATCAGGTCTCGGGCCTGGACTCTGAGAGGCCGCGCTATGATCGACTTCTTCGCCTGGAGCGCCTGTCGGGGATTCAGCAGGGTGTGGAACACCCCGCCGTAGAGAAAGCCCTCGGCGTTGCCAGTGATGGCACCGTTGGCCTCGATCAGATCACGCTTGCGATCGGTGAGGGATCGGATGCTGTGCTCGAAGAGGGCGTCGATGATTCTGCGCGCGAGATGCTCGCATCCCATAGCGGTTTTCCTTTCGAGTCATGGTACTTCGGGGGCAGCTGCCCGTAGAGGTAGACGGTCGACCTGGCTCGAGAGATCGCCACGAAGAGCATCCGGGCGACCTGCTCGGCATCATAGGAAGTGCCGATGTTGCCAAGGTCCACGAAGACGCTGTCATAGGTGGAGCCCTGGGCCTTGTAGACCGTGCAGGAAGCCTTGTTGCGCATGTCGGCGAAGGCGGCCTTCAGGTCGAAGTAGGAGCTCCAGTCCTTGCGGCGGGAGAAGCTCTTGATGACCCGGACAACCTGGGCCTGGTCCTCGGCGACTTTCACCTCATAGACCTGGCCGTTGGGGTCCTTGCGGATGCCGATGGTACGGAAGTCGATAGCCTCGCCGCCAGGGACGTGTGTGAAGCTCTCGCAGGTCTCAACGGGGCCCGCGGTCACAACCTCGACCTCGGACTCGACACTGAGCCTGAAGGTGCCTCGGGCATAGGCCTGGACCATGACCATCACGTCCCCGGGCTGAAGCTCCGGCGGCCTCTGCCGCACGGTCTCGCGGACATACTGGTTGTAGTCCTGGGCCCGGGAGTTCGTGAACGAAAGGATGCGGCAGGAGGGGTCCAGATCCTGGAACATATGGTCCAGGCCCTCCTGCATGTCCTCGTCGCCAAGGTGATAGATGGCCCCGTCGACACCCTCGATCGGCTTGAAGATGCCGGTCTCGACGGTTTCCCTGAGCTGGGCGCAGAGAGCGACCAGGGGAGGCTGCCCGGCATTGCGGACAGGCTCCGTGAGGGTGAACATGGTCTTCTCGTCGAGGCCTTCGTAGATGCCCGAGAGACGCTCTCCGACGGGGGCCATCTGGGCGTGGTCGCCGACGTAGACCAGCTTGCAGCCGCGGAGACTCTCCTTGATCTCGGCGTGCAGGGATGCGTCGATCATCGAGCACTCGTCGATGAACACGACCAGGCGCGACTTCGGGCACCAGGAGTTGGTGCGCTTCAGGGCGGTCCTGCCGGTCGAGCGGTCTTCCCGGACTGTGAGGCCCAGGAAGCTGTGGATGGTCTGGGCCTCGGTGCCGAGGGTGTTGCTCAGGACCTCGGCCGCCTTGTTGGTGGTGGCCGTGAAGACGACGGCGTCGTATTCGGGCTTGGTGTCGAGCATGGCACAGGAGGTCCGGTACTCCTTCATGGTCCTCTCGGCGAGGTACTGCATGAGGAAGGTCTTGCCGGTGCCGGCTGTGCCCGAGATCGCGAAGCTCATGGCGTCGGTGCAGAGGAAAGTGAAGAACGCGCTGGAGGCGTCTTCCTGCCCCTTGGTCAACTGGATGGCCATGTCTGTGTCGCTCCGTTCGCCTGGGAGCTCCCCAAGGCCGATTATGGTTTATGCGGAATTGTCCAATTAAACCACACCAAAACGCACCATCCGGTGCGATCCTGAGCGGTTTATCGGGATTTGGTATGACTTTCTTGTGGACAGGCGGAGATTCTTGCAGCAGCCTCCCGGATGGGAAAACTGGAGTAGCCGATGTCCATCATCGCTTTTGCGTCCTCGAAGGGGGGTGCCGGGAAGACTACGTCCGCCATCATCCTGGCGACGACCCTGGCACGGACCCATAAGGTCACTGTCCTCGATGCCGACCCTGCGGGTCGGTTGCTGTCCTGGTCGAAGAAGGCGCCCCTTCCTGGGAGGCTGCGGGTGAAGGCCACCCAAGGAGAGAAGTTCATCCAGGACGAAATTCTTGAAGCCGCGGAGGTTTCCGAGTTCGTCATCATCGACCTCGAAGGAGCAGCCACCAGACTGAACGCCTATGCCATGGGCGAGGCGGATCTGGTGATCATCCCGATGGGTGACGAGCAGCAGGACGCCGAAGCCGCCATCGAGACCCTGGCCCAGGTGCAGATGGAGGCGAGGGTGATGCGACGGGAGATCCCGGTCCGGGTGCTCTTTGCCCGGACTCAGGTTGCGGTGAAGTCCCGCCTGGCGAAGTCCCTCAATGTTCAGGTGCGTGATCGGGTCGGCGCCTTCACCACGGAGCTGCATGCGAGGACGGCGATTGCCTCGCTGCATAATCTCGGGGGCACCCTCTACGACATGAACCCCACTGAGGTGACCGGAGTCGCCAAGGCGATCGGGAATGCCGAGCTCTTCGCCGAGGAGCTCCGACAGGTTCTGGGCTGGATCCAGGACCTGAAGCGGAAGACCCAGAAGGAGAAGCACAATGCGTGAGCTGGATTTCAAGCCTCTGATCGAGAGTGATGCCGGTGTCGAGGCTGACGCCCCTCCGGCCCGCTCCTGGCGTCGCAGCCGTCGGGACGCCAACCCCACGGTCCAGATGTCGGTTCGGATGCGAGAAGACGTCTACGAGCGGTTCCGGGCCCTCTGCGCGCACGAGAGGCGCACGAACGGGGATATGCTCGAAGTCCTCCTGGGCGTCTACGAGAAGGCTTCTCGGAGTGAACGGACCAGGGCCCGCTGAGGCCCGCTGAGCGTTCAGGCGAGGTTGTAACTGATCGCCTTGTGTTCGGACATCTCGAGGATGACGGTGTCGCCGTGGTGACTCCGGATCTGCACTCCGGACTTGCCGATCCAACGGACAGGCGCATCCTCGTCTTCCCTGATCAGGAAGTGGTGACCCTCGATGCCGACCAGGATGACCTCGATCTGGACACGGGCCCGGGAGACAGTCCCGTAGCCGGTTCGGGGAAGGGGGGTGTCGGTGTTATCGTCGTCAAAGAGCATGGCAAGGACCTTCCTGATTTGATGAGGAAGAGGGGAGGGGGATTCTCTTTCTGATTCATGATTCAAGATTCAGGGGAGGATTCCCCCAAATGAATCAACACTTTGCCAGATCTAATGTGAGGTTTCTGGGGGTTGCTGTGGTGGTTTTTGGGGACTGCTGTGGTGGTCCCTGGGGCGCAACTATGAGGTTTTTGGGGAAGAGCTCCCGGGGTTGATGAGGTTGTCCACAGGGTTGTCCCCGGGGTTATCCACATGGCTCCCCCCAGAGGGGGCAAAGACCATCTCGGCCTGTCTGGAGATCCGGGCCCTGCGGCCCACTTTCGAGCGGCTGATCTCGGCCTCGGCAGCTTCCTGCTCGGGCTTGGTCTTGGGCCACCAGCTGAGGCGGATGCGGGTGACCTTCTTTCCGGTCTTCAGGGGCTCCGCGGAGATGTTGAACGGAGCCAGGGCATTGATCTCATTGACTGAGCGTTTGAGGATTTCTCGGTTGAACTCCCCAAAAACCACATATTTGTCCGGGGCAACCCCGAGCATGGCCCGGAACTCCTCGAGAGAGAGTTCCTGGGTGTTCTTGATCAGGCCTGCCCATTGAGAGACTGCCTCATAGAGCGAGACCGAGTAGCGCGAGGACAGGGCTCGCAGGGCCGAGATCGAGATTTTCCCCCAGATGCTACTGTCCTGGAGAATCTGGATCAGGTGCCAGTCGAAGCTGTAGGTCAGCATGCCTGCGGGTCTGCCAGGGTCGTCCATATCGTTGCCGCCCAGGAGTTGCACACGACGGGTGCCGCCGTTGGGGAGCGGGATCACCAGGATGGTCCGCATCAGGGATTCGACCGCCTCGACCACCGGCTGGCTGCCCTTGTGTCGATCGGTGACCAGGAGGTCGATCGAGATCTGGTAGCGTCTCCCCTCCTCGATGCCTTGTCGGTGAGCGTTGTGCCAAAGAATCGTGATCGCGCGTCGGGCGTTGAGCGTGAGCTCGTCGTGCCCTCGTATCTGGATCAGCTCTGCGGGCTTGCTGGCATGCCCCTCGGAAGGGACCAGCTCCAGGACTCGGATCTTCTTCGGCTTGGTGCTCATGGAGGCCGACTCTAGCATCAAGGAGGGGATGTGACAGATTCGGTTTCCCAGCCCGAACCTATCGTTGGTGCAGCATCAGACGTGCCCTTACTGGGACCAGGCCGGAGAGGACACATGACAAGCCCCCGCCCTGCTGCTGCCGGTGTTACAAAGCCACCGCCGGCTGGGCTACTTCGCTAATGCCCTACGCTCATAGCTCAGACTCCCAGGCGTTCGTGGCGGTCCCGGAGGAGGGACTTCCCTGGCTCGTGGTCGGCGTCCATGACGAGAAAGGTCAGGCTGTAGTCGGAGCTCGCGGCCTTCCTGGCGGCCGCGCTGAGGGCCTCCTGCTTGGTGGGATAGAGGGTCCGCCCGAGCGGTTTGCGTCCGAACGGGCCCTCGATGGCGAGGAAATAGCTCACGCCGCAGACTCCCGAAGTTTCTGAATGAACTCTCGGGCTTCACGGGCCGATAGGCCGTATTCGACACCGAGTTCATCCTCGAAGAGCTTGTCGCGCAGACCGATCGGGATAAGATCGCGCAGCACTGTCCACTCCTGAGCGGAGAAGGTCACCGCGTTCTGGCGGTAATCCTGGAAGGCCTCATAGGAATCCGGGACCCAGTTGCGCACGATGTCGGCGATCGCCTGGGCGTAGCAGCGGATCTCGAACTGGGCATGAGGATCGGAGCGCAGCTTCAGGAAGTGGAAGAGGTTGTGGAGGTTCGTCTTCCAGTACCACTCGGTGTAAATGTTGGTTGGCAAGACCATCCGGGCGGTCTCCCGGGCCAGGCCGTAGCCCTTGTCCTGATCGTCGCTCAGGAGCTGCTCGTATAGCCCGTAGGTATTCTCGTTGTGGTCTCCGAGGACCAGCCGGACTTCTCGGGCATCGTATTCGTCGAGCTGCTCGCCGCGGCCCTGTTTGTTGGACGAGGACTGCTCTGTGATGTTCTCGAGCCGGGGGATGTAGAACTCCTTCGACAGCACCGAGTAGCGAGCCGAGACCTCGTTGATGCTGGCGGTCCGGTGGCGCACCCACTGACGGGCGACGAAGATCGGCAGCTTCACATGCAGCTTGATCTCGCACATCTCGAAGGGGGTCGAGTGCTGGTGCCGCATCAGGTAGCGGATCAGGCTCCGGTCATCGGAAGGGGTCTTGGTGCCCTCGCCGTAGGAGACCCTAGCGGCCTGAACCACGGAGGCATCGGTGCCCATGTAATCGACGACCCGGACGAAGCCGTGATCGAGGACCTTCAGAGGGCTCCCGATGAGAGCCTTCATCCTGGGGTTGGTGGGGCGAACAGTGTCTTGAGGGGTCATGACATCTCCTGGCTCAATTGGGGTTAGCTTGGTTGGTGCGACAGGTCAAACCAAACCGCACCAAACCGCTGAACGATCACCCTTCAAAGATGGCGGGGACAGGCTCGTTCGCCTGGTTCATGTACTTGCCCTCGTAGCTGGAGGGCGTGCCGACGGCGCTGAAGAGGACCTGGGCGATACCGGCACCGGCCGGGATCCTCAGTTCATCCTCACCGTGATAGACCAGTTCGAGGGTCAACCAGCCTTTCCAGCCTGGCTCGATCACGGTGTTGAAAACCGAAAGCCCCTTGCGCGCCCAGGTGCTCTTGTCGTGAACGACCCCAACCAGAGTGTCGGGCATCTGGAACCGCTCGATCGAGGAGGCCAGGACGAAGCGGCCGCGTTTGGTCTCCCAGGGCGAACCGTCGGCGTTATTCACGTCGATGACGCGGTTGCCCTCGCGGGACTTGCAGAAGAAGATTTCCTGCTTGATCCTGATGTCGTAGCCGGCCTCGGACAGGCCATGGCTGACGCCGTTGGCCTTGATCTTCTTGGGGATCATGCCCCCGATGGGAGCGGCATCCAGGAGGGCTTGGCGGTTGATGATCATGGGGACTCTCCTTGGGGGAAGGGCAGGGGGCTACTCGGCCGTGAAGACGTAGACGATGCCCCCCGGCGTAAAGGCCTTGTTCCAGCGGTTCAACAGCTCGAGGAACTCGAGCCGTGTTCCATTATGCCTCGGAGGGGCGTCGATTCTGGAGGTCATGTGGACAGCGACCTCCTTAGCCGAAAGGGACTGGACCTCGCTGTGGGCCAGGCGCCCGTCCCGATACATGTCGCGGCGATAGACGTGCATGTCGCTCATGACTTCTCTTCC
The DNA here is from genome assembly GCA_964469395.1 of uncultured Luteolibacter sp. Lineage (GTDB taxonomy): Bacteria > Verrucomicrobiota > Verrucomicrobiia > Verrucomicrobiales > Akkermansiaceae > Luteolibacter. The sequence continues at coordinate 738 of CAYXZE010000001.1, read as the reverse complement.
GGGATAGCCCGCGGCATGTCCTTGGGCATGTTGGCTTTCAGCACTGAGGACGTGGTCTTCGCCGCAGTGACCAGGGACGTTTCGATGATGGCGCCGAGCCACCAATCGAAGATCAGGAAGGGGTTCAACATATCAGCTCCCCTTCTCCCCCAGAAGATGCTTGCTCAGCCGCTCCGCGAACGTCTGTACATCCTTGTCGATCACGACGACGAGATCGGGATCGGGGGAGAGGGCGCGGATGGCGGCGGCGCACGCTAGGTGGATGTCCACCAGTTCCTCGTCTTCGCCGTAGATATTGGCGAGAGATCCGGCCTTGACCTCGTGCCACTCCACCGCCTGCGCGATGGCCTTGGCGTGGATGGCAGCGGGGTCGGGGACGAGATCGGCGCGGATGTACGGCGCATACCTATGTTCGTCATCCCAGCCCTTGGGTGCGTTCCCAGCGTGTGTGATGCGCGGCGGATGATACTTGTCTTCCCATTCGGGGGCGTTTGTCATCTCACTCGACCTTTCCGGCGAGGGCGCGGAGGCGGGCTGCTACCTCAGTAGCGCCATCGGATTTCCCCTGATCGTGAGGGTCGGCGCGCTCCTTCCAGTCTTCCCAGAACTCGGTCTCGGCGCGATCCGCTACCCTTGCCGCCTCTTCCAGCGCCTCTGCCCGTATGGCTGCGGGGTCGGGGATCAGATCGGCGATAAGGCGAGCCGCAGCCCTCGCTTCGGTCTGACCGTGGCTGTTCC